>JAEOST010000510.1 GCA_016840245.1 Candidatus Thorarchaeota archaeon | reverse complement strand
TGTGATGAAAGTCACCTGTATATTCTTAATGATATTCATCTCACTCTTGAATAGACGAATCAATACCTTACCTAGGTACTCCAATGAGTTGAAGCCCTTCTCAAACGATTTCTTACTCAGACGTATCCAAATGTCATATCGCTGATTGAGGTGCATCATACCCTCAACAAAGTTGACGTATTCGTGAATTCGTCGTTCGATTACTCCTTCGAGGTCAGGCTCTATCTCCTTACCAGCAACTTCAATGAAGATGCCAAAGGGATGATAGCTACCCTCCTCCATGTCCTTTAGATCAGGACCAATTACAGTAACCTTTTCATCTTCAATTACACCAACATCTCGAGCCAATGCAAGCTCGAACTTTTGGTCCATCTTGGGTCCGCCGAGCTCGACGAACATATCCTTACCTCGTACTCTCTCTCCTTCGTATACAACACCAATATCTACTGGAATATCTTCGAATGACATTTTACTTACCTCCTCCTATGAGCTCAAGAATTTCGTCGAGAGCTTCATGCCATTGTTTCTCCTTCATGTTTGGGAAGGACCACTTTGCATGTGGCTGAAAATATCGCCCTAGAGGGATTGATGTGATTTGTGGGGCGAAATTCATCACTGCGGAAAGGAGTGTCCACTGCATGTAGTAGGTAATGCCATAGATCAGTATCATGTCATGTGGACCCTTTCCATGAGGTCCTGTCCATTCTTCATCCTGAAGGTAGAATGCTAGCTCCATGGCACCCATAGATTTAGCTCCTTCAAATCCCTTCTCAACAAAGGCTTTGATTGCACCACCAGTAGCGACAATGGGAATCTTGCCAGCTTCTGATATCGCGAGTGCATAGTCAATCATGTCACCCTTTCCATGCTTCATACCGACAGCGTCAGCTCCAACAATCAAGAGTGGCTTCTTTGCCTTCTTCAGGTCTCTCTGGAGGACTGCAGCTTTTGATAGTGCTTTGGCGCTATCAGGACCACATATCTCTCCTGTTTGCCAAGGTATTGGACGCATCATTGTTACACACCACCTCCGATAATCTGCTCCTTGAGCAGTGTTGGATCAGGAATACGTCTCTCTTTCCATTTGTTCTCTTTCATCTGAGCCAGTATCTTTTCCTTGAGTGTTATGGGTATGTCAGTATCTCGTCGGATATACTTCCAGACGTCTTCTGGGAAGTACCCATAGTGTGTTTCATGGAGGTCTACATAGTGACTCAATTTGATTGATCGACCCTTTCCGGTGTCATTTGGTCTGATACAGAGCTTTGCTGTCATGACATTACACTCAGCCACGGTTTCAGCAGCATAGAATAGATGCTCTGGACCGGGTGCAGTAGGCACACGATCTCCAGTTCGTGCGTCGTAGACAATCCAATCTCTCTCTCTATCAGCTCGACCGAGAAGCATCCGTCGATATTTGGACCCATGTGGACCAACAATTACTGGAACTCCCAATCGCCAGAATCCAGATGCAATGGAGGCAGCCTTCTGGGACATAGCACCCCAAGAGATACCTACAGCACCCACTCGATTGTGAATATAGTCTGCAATCTCTGCATAGTTACCACGTAGGTTCCGCTTAGCAAATATTGCAGCAATCTTGATTGCGGCTCCTGCAATATGAGGATTTGAAACGCAAGAGCCAACGTTCAATACACTTCCTGCATCGAATGAGCCATCGCGTCGTTCATATATTGATTGACCATTCTCATCTAAGACGTGTCCAGCAGAAATTGCTGCACATCCCGAAGTGACAATTATGAATCTGCGTTTGGCAAACTCCTCAGCCATGTCATGAATATCTTTCCCGCCTCCAGGATAGTTTGCACATCCAACATGAGCTATTACACCAGGAATCTCGCCAAATACAATTGGTTGACCAACCCTTCGAATCTCAGTATCTTGGATAGCTCCTCGACCTGTTCGTACCTTGTATGTGTCAGCCTTGCAATCTTCACTGGCAGCTACAACCATCCAGCTATGAAGGTCATAGTCATTAGGGCATGCAGATTCACAGCGTGCACATCCGATACAATTATGGTAAATTTCGCGTAGTAGCTCCATGTTTCCGACTTGCGCTGCAAGCACAGCAGCTTGAACAGGCTGGTCATTGGGACAGGCTCTCACACACTCCATGCATTTCTTACATTCTGCAGCCATTTTCTGTATCTGCTTCTTAGTTGGGAAGTATTTCTTCTTTCGTCTAACTGGTTTGACTGCAATTGCCACTTTTGTAGCTACTTCTCCGACTTTGTGGTGGTCATGGATAAAAGCACCAGGAATCTTACCTGATACTAGTTCTTCCACAATGGAATCGATTGGATCATCAGTTCTATCTGGAAGTCCCATCACTGCCTTGTCGCAAGTAGAAATCACAGGAGCACCAACCTTCTGAGCTTCTCGGACAACATCGGTCCTGATACACTGCTCATCCACCACTATGACATCAGCAGTTCCGGCTCGGATGAACCTAAGCTGCCAAGAGATAGGTCCAATAACCTTTGCCGTTGGATCTCTTCGAGTGATGTCCCAAGCTGTGCAACACATTCCTCCAACCTCAACCTCACTCCCAAGTCTTTTCTCTGTGATATAATCTGTAATTGAAGCTGCAGGAATAATGTTATGCCCTATTGTTAGAATAATAGCCTTATTCGCGTCCATTAGACCAATTCCAGAATCAACGAGAGGTGCTTCTGGATCTGCCTTTGGAAATCCGAATGTTGAGATTTGTGCAAGATCTGCAATTTCCATGCTTACTTGGTCAATCATTCCAACATGAAGCACCTTACTCTCAAAATCTAGCCAACTTCCCTCTTGGCCTGTGTGTGTGGCTGAGAGAGTATGTGCAAGTTGAGTTTCACAGTAATCAAGAACAATGCTTGCATCCTCCAATGTACGTGGACGCATTCCTGTTACCAATCGAGTAACAGGTGCATGTATCTCGGTACCTGGCCCCTGTTCAAGTGCTTCTTGTGGACCAAATTCCTCAATCAGATGCTCAACAAGATGTCTTGCATGTGCTAAGTGAGCGGCATTTCCTATATTTGCAGCTGCTAACACAATTCTTGCCTGTTGACCTTTAATATCCAATCCACAAGCCCCTCTCTTATCACCAGTCAAATCACACTTGCCCATTGTACAAAGACAACATACTTGACAGTAAGGCATGTAAGATGGTTGATAACGAGCTAAGAGCTTATGATCCCAGGAGCGAAGTGTTGTTGGACTTGGTTTCGGAGTGGGGCCCATGGGTTCATCCCATTCATCATCGATGACTTCACCGATTCGAACCTCTAGACCCTTGAATTTTCCTAGACCAGTGTCCGCCTCATCCGCCTTGAAGTGTACTTTCTTCTTCATGGCTCATCAAGTTCCTGTACCTAATAACGTGACTCGACGCAACGCGCCATAATAAGGTTGCGAATCGGTAATGTACCTTTTACTGAGTTTTGGTATCAATCGTTAAGTTGTATGAAAATGACCATTTCAGAAAGCATTCAAACAACAATCGACAATTTCAAAACGTCACTTCGACAAATTACCAACTTTAGAAATAAGAGCTTGTTTGATTGTTTTTATCGCCATCATACCTATTGAGTCAGGATCAAGGTCTATAGGAGCAACTCCCTCGCGGTCTGCTGCCTTGATGGTTTCATCAAGTGGGACTGAACCTAAGAGCAGGATTCCATCACGCTCTACCCACTCACGAATCATCTCCTCATCCTCAGAAGTAGCGACCTTATTACCTACAGCGAAGACCTGCCCTACATCTATGTCCTCTGCCAACTTCTTGATTTTGGATAGAATAGCAAGTGATCTACGTCCTGGCTCTGTCACAACAATTAGTGCATCCATCCCCCGTGTTGTACCGCGACCAAGATTCTCAATCCCAGCATCCATATCCATGACGAATGCTTCGTCGGTACCAAGAACTAGATGACGCATCAATGACTTGAGAAGGGTTGCAGATGGACACATACATCCTGAATCACCAAGGTCAACTGTACCTGCAACTAATAGGCTTACATTATCAGGACCCTCAATGGCGAACTTCTCAGCTAGATCATCCACCTTTGGGTTCATCTTGAAGAACTTGCTCAATGACTGGCTTGAGTCTAGCATAAGACGCTCCTCTAGAAGTGGCTCATTCTCTGTCAGAGGTACAATTTCTTTCGCAGCTTCGGCTGAGATACCAAGTGCGGACCACAATGTGTAGCTTGGGTCTGCATCAACAGCAAGTATCCTGAGACCGTCCTGTCCTAGAAGCCTAGCTATTGTTCCAGCAACTGTTGTCTTACCTACGCCACCTTTTCCTGCTACTGCTATCTTCATTCTAATTCATCCCTCACTTCTTCACAAGTTCCTGTAAACGACTGAGAACATCCTGCAAACTACCCACTTTATTCTTACTCATACTCCAATCCTTAGATTCAATGTCGACCATGTCTACTCGCGTCATGCTACCAAGACTCACCATAACATCATCGGGTGTGTGTATCGAAACAGCAGCTCTCTGATCAGTGAGCCCACCCGGGGGTCCAATATAGATAATCTGTTTGTTTGCCAGTGCTTTTGCTGCAGGTCCGGGTATAGCGGCAAGTGAATCCTCTGCCACAACAAGAACCACATCGGTTTCATCAGAAATCAGCTTCTGAAGACCTGTGGGTTGAGAACTCTTCGGTTTTGTCTTAACGATACCCATTCCATTACTATCATGCCACATTGGTAAAGCAAACGCCGCTTTGCTTGTGTTTCGAATTGCGCCTATGAGGCTGGAGAGGGCTGAAAGATTCTTCTGATAATTCCCAGAGTTGAGTAATCCGCTACCATAGAAAATAATTGTACAATCAGACTTCTTGAGAGCGTTGACAAAACCTATGATCATCTGAGCGGAGATACCCAATACTGAATCTGATACACCAGACTCCCCGGTGAAGTCACCTCTGATTGTGTCTAATAGCTCTGCATCAGAACCGACAGGGATAATGAATCGATGGTTTGCCATCTTCATTGTCTCGCTCTCTCGAACATCAACGACACCAATTGTTCGGCTCTCAATTCCTTCAGGTGTCTTTTCGCCCCTTGGAAAGACAGTGAATCTGCTTGGATGTCTATGGCTACTCTCAGCAGGATTTGAACCCCAGTAGATGACAAACTCTCCGTTATTGCGAGCATAATCCAAATCAGCTTCAAGCTTCAATTTGTGGATATCATGCTGCAAAGCTTGTGCAAGACCAAGTTCAGCCAATGACTCGAGTGTAGTTCCAAGAGAGGCTGCAATAGATAGACCTACTTTGATTGCTTCATTTGATGCTTGTGAGAATCCAAAGAGAAGCGGGGTTTTTGCGGAGACTAGTAGGTCTGCTGCTTTCTTCAGGCTTGCATCAACTGAACTCGATGAATCCGAATGACTGATTGCAGCCATGAGGTGTACATGTCCTAGCATACATAATCCTAAAGACTTCAATTCCTTACCCTCAATCTCGATAACAGTGTCGTCGCATAGCAGGGAGCATCCATTGCAGACTATCTCTTCCACTATTTTCACCTACCATATCTCTATTGCATCAGTGCAGCAATATTGTTCACAGACTCTGCAGTTGAGACGATCTGGTGGAAATCGTCTGCATTTATCGAGATTGATTATCTTAGACACCCCATTTTCTACTCTGAACACCGTGTCTGTGCTTCTTGCTGCAAAGCCCTGACTTGTGTTAGGCTCAGCTGCAACATCAACTGGACAGACAACAACACAATTTCCACATCCAGTGCATTTACTCTCATCGAGTTTGACACCAGTTTCTGTTGTGGACTGCAATGGTGCAGTCATCTCTCTTATCTTCTCGAGGTTTGACTCAAAACCACTCTCAAGCAGGGGTGGACAGTCATCTGCACTTACATCTCCCAAGGCAAGCTTTGTAGCGAAAGCCATACATGTCTTTGCCTCACACATCCTGCAGTTAGTCTTTGGTAGAAGTGCATAAAGCTCCATAGGATTCAGTTTCAAGGTCCCAAGTCTCCATCATTGCAGCGTCAAAAGATGTAATATCACATCTTATCTCAGTTTTCGTCCATTCCATAACAATTATCCGGTATGGTCACGAATTCAAAAAGATATTAGGACGCCCCTACAGCTGTAAGAAATGGTGAACTTGTAACTATTCGAAATAACGTCAATACAAGAGTGATGTCATTGAGCCGCAAGAAAAAGAAGAAAGCAGAAGCCAAGGAAGAGAAGGAGGACATTGCAGTCTTTCTCTGTCGTTGCGGTTCAAATATTGCAGCCAC
>JAEOST010000509.1 GCA_016840245.1 Candidatus Thorarchaeota archaeon | reverse complement strand
TACTACAAACATCGATTCTCCAATATCATCAGTTGCAAAATCACCAGTTGTCAGCAATGTAATATCTGTCAATCCTCTAAAAGCGAGTGGTGTTATCCCCTCTTCCCATGAGAATTCCTTTGAAACGTAGATGTAGTCGTCGCAATCGGGTCGTGTACTGCTTGGTCCATAGTATGAAAAATCCAAGTATGTTCCAGCGTCATGACTCCATGTCATTGTTAACTCCCCCTCTTCATAGCTTGAATCCATCTCACCAGAAGAACCAACAGTGGTTACAATTGGCTCGGTAAGAAGATAAGGATCTGTCAGCAACTCGCCGGTATCTGTTGTAGTGTCCTGAGCAGGAGTCTGAACTCCACTGTATATTCCAAGTGGTGCAATTAGGGACACTCCGAGAATGACCAGGAAAGTCAGCGTGTATCTCATCAAAATTCCCCTCTGAAAAGATATTCCACACTTCCGTTTGCGCGGAGTTCGGACTTAAACTCTTCCAAAATCAAATCCATGTACTACCTTCGATTATCCGTATGTGTACGGTGATACCATTTGTATCTCCGTCTCTTTCCTGTTTCGGTGTCAATTATTGCTCCTGCAATGAGTATGAGTATGGATATGACAATGAGACTGAAGCGCATTGTGTCCCAGACGACAAGTTCCTCAAGATGCCCTGGCATTACTGCCTGTCCAAGAACTACATTGATTGATTTCCACTGATTCGATAGTGTCCCATTGTAGTATGTGTGAAATGCCATTCTGATGTCGTAGAGGCCAGGTATAATAGCAAAGAATGTTTCAGAACTCACCTGTCGAGGTTCGCCCAGGCCAAGAGTTAGATGCAGAGTCGCTGATGTATTAACAAACTCTCCCTGAAGAAATTCGATAATCACGTCAACTCTCTCAAGTTCATTGAGAAATACACTGGCTGAGACCTCGATATATTCAGTATACAATTCTCCTCCATAAACAGTATAATGAAATGTGCGTGTATTGGTAATTCTTGCTACTATCGTATTTGGACCTTGATATGGGGAAATCGGAAGCTGGTTTGCTTGAATGACTACAAATGCTGATATGATGAAAATAACTGCTGCAAGTAACACCGGTTTTCCTTTTTTCGGATTGTTAGGATTAAATCTCCATACCAATCCAACAACAAGAGACACAATTGCGACAGCTCCAGCTATTGTTAGAACTTGCACAAAACTCTGGATTGCCTCGCCACTCAAATCCGATTCTCCATCTAGCTGGGTTAGTTAGAATAGGATAATTTGGTCCTTAAACTGCTTACTATGTCTGCAGCCATTGATTCAATCACTTTGAATAATACAATCTTGACAGTTTAATGGATTTCCAACGTAAGAGTCACTTTGCTATCCTCCGATTGATTCTCATCTAACGAACTTGGGCTTAGTTTCCAACCGCTCCATAGCAAACTGCCAACTAAACCAATTAGAGCCACAGGAAGAAATAGCGGTAGTATTGTTACAAATGCTATAGTAATACTGGCTGATGCTATTCCTAACGAAAGCAGAAGTGTCGGACCGCAGCATGCAAATCCTGTTAAAAGTGCTGGAACTGCTGAGAGAACGCTTCTTGAAGGATCAATTCTGCAAAGCGTACGGTGTGTATATGTATAGATGGAAACTGCGATGTTGACACCTACTAGAATTCCAATTATCAGTCCCAGTATCAAATTCGGAATTGAGAGAAAGATATCCAATCCCCCTATTGTGAGAATTCCGATTGGTTCCCAATTGTACGGAGCTCGTTCCCTGAAGATAAGGGCTGGCCAATTTTCAAGGATATGAATTGAGAAACCTGCACCGTTTGGGTAGAATGAATATAGTCCAGTGATTGCGAAGTACAGCATTAGATATACGAGTGATATAATGATTGCCGTAACTTTACTTCTTCTAGAGCTCATTACTTGACGTATCTGTGAAACAGATTCTCTCAAAAGATATGAACGCATACTGGATTTCTCAGTCAAGACTTTATTCCCCATTCAAAGGCTATTTAACGGTCCGTGTGAAGATATTATTAATAATTCAGAGAATATTATTAATGTTGGGGTGTATCTGTGAACCACCGAATTATTGCCGCCACTATCATCGGTCTTGCAGTTGTTGTTGGATTGAGTGTTCAGTACTTTCTCCCATCAGTTGTATCACCATATGTTCCAGCAGTACCAAACTCCTTTGGATGGGACTATGAGGTGAATGAGACACGTTTGGATGAGTTTATTGATGGGATACAAAATGGAGGACCTCCCCCTGATGGTATTCCACCCATTGAGAATCCGATCTATTGGAATGTCGAAGAGGCCAACATCTACTTAGCAGATTCGGATATCGTGTTTGGATTCATCTACAATGATTCTGTATATGCATATCCTCAGCGAATTCTCGTCTGGCATGAGATTGTCAATGAAGAGATAGCAGGAGATCCTATTTCAATCACATATTGTCCTCTAACCGGATCTTGTATTGCTTATCGTGGTACACTTGATGGTAACAGCACAACATTTGGTACATCTGGTAAATTGATCAATTCAAATCTAGTAATGTATGATAGAGCTACTGAATCGTATTGGCCTCAGGTTTTGTCGCAGGCGATAAATGGTCCTTATCGAGGTTTCAAGCTTGAGAAGCTTCAGACAATCTGGACAACATGGGGACTCTGGAAAGAAGCATATCCTCAGACATTGGTCCTATCTGAGGACACAGGATACATACGTAACTATTACAGAGACCCCTATGGTTCATATGACCGGCTCGAATCATATTACTACCAAGGTCAACCTTACTTCTCAGTGCTGCATACAGACGACCGTCTAGGACCAAAGACTCCTGTGTATGCATTGGATATCAATGGATATCAATCAGCTGTAGAAAAGTCATCTCTAGCCTCTGAGAAGGTGGTGAATATCCAAATGGGTAATTCCTCTTTTGTC
>JAEOST010000508.1 GCA_016840245.1 Candidatus Thorarchaeota archaeon | reverse complement strand
GTCACGGCTACCTGGAATTGAACATCGGTACCATAGTCATGAATGGGTATAGTTGCTTCATAATGGTCGCCGTTGAGTGTAGCTGGAAGTCCATACCATCCAGTTCCATTATTGTAGTCAACATACACACTAAATATCTCAGATCGTGCATCATGAGTATAGACGGTGACATCTACAGTGTTGAGGAACGTCGGACTAACCGGTAGGAAACTCACCGAGTCAACTACTGGAGCTCCGCTGTCAGAAAAATGCATGTCATCAACTAGAAGCGAGATTCGACTCCCAGCTGCAGTTACTAAATCGACCTCCACAGTGTCAAGAGACCAATCGTGTCCTACTCCCCATACTGCCTCAATATCTTCGGTGATATTCCGCACGAAATTGTACCAGACTCCAGTTTGGTTGAAGTTATCTACGAAGTAGTATGCAGTTTGTGAAACGTTGCTTGGATTCCATACACCTCCAGAGGCAATGATGTAATTGAGTAGATATGACCCATTGAGAACCAATTGGAAGTATGTATATGATGTGCCTGTTATGGTTATATCATTTAGTTTCCACCAAAAGTTGGTGTAATCATCAGATGTCAGTGGGATGTCATTAACAAGCCTCCACAGGTGTGCTGTATCAGTTGAAACTGCATCGTAAGTAGTCAAGTTGCATGCATTGGTTCCACTGTGCGTATCAGTAGATCTCGATATTTTTTCAGATGTTGAACTGTCCCATCCTGTAAATGGTGAATTACCACTTGGATACCAATCCTGCTCGAATCCTGGGTCGCCTGTTGGATAAGTTATCAACTGTAATTCATCAATCAATACATGAACTAACCCATTTGCTGAATTGCTATAGGTGTAAAATTGCACTTCCCTAACAGCAACATTGGTGGAATACCCTGCAATTTGCATATAGTCGTAGAGATCGAACTGTTCATGGTGCCATACATCGTGAGTGTAGAAACCGCTTGCTCGCACACGCAGGATAGTTGAGGAATTACCTTGTAAAATTGTGTCATCCATATGACCCATGTAGATATACAGGTAGTAATATCCAGAGGTGTTTCTCATCTGGACCCGAATGTATGCATATGCGTTTGTGCCAGATCCAAGAATCTCACTATACTTGTATTTGAAATCAAGGACACAATCACCTTGCTCAAGAACAAAGAAACATTGTTCTGTATATGTGTATGATTGATAACATGAGGTATATGAAGAACCATGACCAAGATCCCATGATGTCATGTTCAGGGACAATGAGCCATCTGTTGGTTCTAAACCCTTTTCGATATAACCAGGACTTGATGCAGGACCATACCACCCTTCAGTAGAGCCCATCTCGAAATCGCCGTTGTTGAGCCACTCATAGGCACCATTGTTTAATGAAACATCATCTAAAGCAAATTGAATTTTGTCAGTAGCAAATTGAGGGGAGCTTGCATAGAAAAACAAGTGCTGTACACTTCGTGAGGGATCAGGAGTCCCATAATAGGACATGAAGTCCTCTGTAAGATTCCTTTTGAAATGGTTCCACTGCAAGGGTGAGTCAGACACTAAGAAGTTGAGATCATTTGAATCATTGACTGTACTAAATCCAGTACCGTAGGAGAAGTGATATTGCATCCTAATGGTATAGAGTGTGCTATTTATCGTTACTACTCGTAGATAGCATCGACCTCCACTCTCAATATCAGGGTTTGCTAGGACATTCCAGTAGAAATCAAGTTCAATACCAGGATATAACTCTGGGTATGGGGTTGCCAATGTATCTCTATGTAAATAAGAAGCTGCAGTGTTCCAATTGATTCCCATACCTTCAATTAGACCGGCATATGTACCATTGGCAGTATTATCTGTGTAGGTACGATTTACTTTTTGAAAGGTACTCAGGTAACCAGAATAATCTGCAGGTACCGAATCTTCAGGGAATTCTTCGAAACTGGGATTCCTAACTACATTGACTTGCAACGGATTGAGTGGTCCGTCACTTATCATCGTGTCATCGTCTGTTTGAAGAGTGACATCGTGAGTTACGTTATTTTCACTTTGACTTGCAATTCCGATGAACATCGAAACTGACAATATTATGACCAACACTATGGCGTGCTTTTTCATATTCGTTCATTCTCTCCTATTACACAAGAGTCGCCCCTTGCGTTTGCGATAGCGGTATCCAAAAATAAAGACTGATAACTTTTGTGAGAATCAGATTGACTTTGTAACGAGTTAGATTTAACAGTGTG
>JAEOST010000507.1 GCA_016840245.1 Candidatus Thorarchaeota archaeon | reverse complement strand
GGTATGATTTCGCATCATAGCCCTCCTCCAATTCATATCGATGACCAGTTCAGCACGATTACCTTCAGCTACTTCTTTCGATGTAATTAGTATGACAACATCGTTCTTCATTGAGGTGTCCATTATCTGAATCTCACTACCCTCAATGACAAGCATTCCACGGTCTCCTGCTTGTCCACCACCAGCTGGTCGCATCACATTTTCCACAATACCTATCTCGTAGGCCTCGTCAACCTTGCTGCAAGTCTGAATATTGACTATGAAAGTGTCCTTCAGTGGGTCATCCCAGTACACTGGTGTATCAACCATGCTATATTCACCTTCGCCGAAAGCGATAAAGCAGGGTTACTTTTGAATATACTAGTCTAACGTAATGATGAGAGGATTAAGCGGATGTTGGATAGGTTCAAGAGAGACCCTGTAAAGCGGGCAAAACGACATGTGGACAAGGCACTAGAGGAACTTGAGGATGATTACCCTGAGTATGCCAGTGTTGAGTACGAAAAGGCTGCAAGACTATTTGTTGAAGCAGAAGAGATCGACTTTGCAGTGAAGTACTTTAGAGAAGCTGCATATTGTTCTTTAGAGAAAGAGGATCATCTTCGGTCTGCTGAAATGAAGATAGCAGCGGGCGAAGTTCTACTCATAGATAATAGATTTGCAGCAGCTGGGGGACTCTATTCAGAGGCGTCTGATCATCAATTTCGAATGAAGAAAACTAATGATTCAGGACGTTCTTTAGCTGTCGCAATTGTTGCCAATCTTGGAGGTCGAAGCTTTGATTCAGCTGTCAACTTGTTGAAGAAGGCTGAGAAGCGCCAGGGGGCAAAAAGAATGGCGAAAATTGGTATGCTCAAGTTCGCGCAACTATGTGTCCAAGTCCTTTTTGAAGGTCAGTCAAAAACTGAAAAGGAGCTAGACAAGGCTCTGAGCAGTGCAAAGTGTTCCGAGTCTGAGGGTCCTTTGATTCATTTTGTAGCGGGTAGTGTGAGACTTGCATTAAAGACTGACGTTGTGATTGAATGGGCTGGAAAAAAAACCGATGCTGTAAATGCTAAGACACCTCTTGAGTTTGAGCTGAGATACAAGTGTCCAGTTCCTGTACGAGTTACTGACTATCGCTACAATCTATCAAATGGCCTTCGCATTGTTACCGACCTTCAATTTTCAACATCTGAAACTAATGAGGACTCTTGGTTGTTGGAGGTTGTTCCTGATCTTAGTGGTGACGGGACATTAGGTCCCTTTAGACTCACACTAGAGGGTCAACAGGTGCTTGTTCATAAACCAAGCAATCTCATCAAGTTTAGAATCGAACGTGCTCCCTCCGATTTGAGGATGGATCTATCACCTACACAAGTGTCTTGTAGTTTGGGTGATGAGGCTGTATTGGATGTCACACTGACCAATGATGGAGATGGTCCAGCAGACAATGTAAAGGTGAGGGTTGAATTATCTGAAGGTCTGCAAACGTCTCTGGGTGGCAGAGAGCAAACGATTCAATTCATTGGTAGTGGTGAAACAATGAAGCTTCAGGTCTTTGTGAGACCGGTTGTCACCGTTGGTGAAGAGCAAGTCACAGTAAAAGTAGTAGATGAACGAGTAGGCGAGGAATTGGTTAAAACAACTGCAGTGACGGTAGGATAGACCTACTTGTTTTTCTTCCTTCGTGCTTTTGCTTTATCCTCTCGAATATCAAGACAAGCTCCCATGACCTGCTGAATGGTTTCCTCTTCCTTGAAGGTCTTGAGAAGATCATCAGCAAGGTCTAGGTCATCCTGTGCAAGGGCCTCACTGAATGATAGGAGTGTTTCTAGCCACTCGCCGCGAGTTTTGTCAACAATACGTTTAGCCTTCTCGATGCGTTCCATTGCTTCCTTTGTTTTTTCAATGGTAGCAAATCCCATTGCTGCAAGTGAGAAGTCAATGACTGCCCTCTGTGCTCTTCCTTCTTCGAGCGCCTTTTCTGCTGACTTGTCATAGAGGTCTCCCATGTTCTTCGCACATTCAAGGAAGTAGTCAGTATTCCCTGTCTTATGACAAGCGAATGCAGCCCACAGATATGCCTGAGCTGCTGTTTCGGTTAGTTCCTCTTGAAGTGCTTCTTGAGCAGCGTTCTCATAGAGTGTCAATGCAGTCGCATGATCACTGACCTGTCTGTACTGGTTTGCTGCTTCAAAGTAGGCTGTTGCAGCACTCTTATGGTCATCCTTCTCTACGCTCTGTTCTGCGTACATATGGAAGTATTCAGCAGACTTTCTTGTCATCTCTATTACTCTATCGAGATAACAACCTGCTGCAGACTTGTATTGATTTGCGGCCTGGTAAAAATTCTCGTTCTCTGCAAACTCTCCAGCAAGTCTTTCCCACTGGGCACATTCTTCTTCCATATTATCTCGACCTCACCAATATTGCCTCGAGTGGCGTGTGTACTGAGTCATTACGGCACTGGTGAGTTGTTTGCGCTGCACAAATATCTTACGCTGATAGACTCGGCTTCGATTTTCCGAATGGAACTTAGTAGTTTGCAAGTGATGCTATTGACCCATTAATTCAGCTAGAATCTCTTTTGCTCTCTCAACCTTGACGTTCTTCTCTCTTACCAATTGTTCAGCGACCTTTTCGATCATTTCGTCTCTTGCACCTGCTGTAGCTGCGACGTTTCTTGCATGAAGTGCCATATGTCCCTTCTGGATTCCCTCAGATGCGAGTGCTCTTAGTGCTGCTAGATTCTGTGCTAGTCCAACGCTAGCAATTACGCGAGCGAGTTCTACTGCAGTTTCAACTCCAAGAATCTTGACAGATGCTCTGGCAACAGGATGGACCTTTGTTGCTCCGCCAACGAGACCTACGGCCATAGGAATCTCTATTGTACCAACAAGATTTCCATCGGCATCTTTCTCGTATTTTGTTAGAGAGCTATATCCTCCAACTGCCGCATAACTATGTGCACCCGCTTCAATTGCTCGGAAGTCATTTCCTGTGGCGATGACCACCGCATCAATTCCATTCATGATTCCTTTGTTGTGTGTGCTACAGCGATATGGGTCAGCTTCTGCAAACGCCCATGCAGCAATGATTCCATCAACTACTTCCTCGCCGCCTAGCATCTCCTTGTCAAAGGTTGCTCTAGAATGAACGACGCGAAGGTCTGCAAGATTTGAAAGAATCCTGAGAAGAACTTTCCCTCCAGTGATATTCTCAATTCTTGGAGCAAGTGCTTCCGCCATAGTATTGACAGCATTTGCGCCCATTGCATCTCTTGTATCAACAAGCAGTTCAGCAATGACCATGGGGCCAACTTTTGTATCAATGACCTTTACTCGGATATCTCTAGCACCGCCACCAAACCTGACAAGAATCGGATCTTGTTCATTCGCTAACTCCAAGAGACTCTCCTTCTCTTCGAGAATCATCTGTTTAGCTACGAATGGTGTAGGTACGTCTATCGTTTGAATTTGAGCTATCATCACTGGTCCTGTGTCTACAGCGGTAAATCCTCCATGTGGACGAGTCATTCGTGCTGCATTACTAGCTGCAGCAACAACGGATGGTTCCTCCAATGCCATGGGGACAAGGTAATCTTTAGTGTTAATCTGAAAGTTAGTTGCGATGCCTAACGGAAGTGTCATCGCTCCAACCACATTCTCAATCATGTGGTCAAGCACCGTCATATCCACTTTACCAGGATCGGAAAGTGGGACCATCTCTTCCTCTGGGATGCCTGTCAATTCAATTATCTTCTTGACACGTTCCTCTCGAGAGAGTTTGTAAAATCCTTTAATTCTCGAGTCATTAACCATCGTCAACCACAGAACCGTAGCTCGTCAGATTACTAATAAGAGTGATGGAGCGTCCTTCATTCAGTATGACCATAGGTTTAAGTCGCATTCACATCAGCATGCTGGCGGTTATTGGAAATGAGTTCCGACAAAGACTTCAGTGATATTATAGTTGGACTGTGTAAGAAACGAGGCTTCTTCTGGGGACCCTCTCCAGAGATTTACGGTGGAAGTGCAGGTTTCTACGATTTAGGTCCACTGGGAAAATTACTGAAGAATAGACTCGAGGATCGGATTCGTAAGCGATTTGTTAGGGCTAACTTCTGGGAGGTTGAATGCCCGACCGTCTCTCCAGCAATTGTTTGGAAGGCCTCAGGTCATCTCGATGGATTCATTGACCCAGTGACCCAATGTACAAAGTGCGAACAAGTCTTCAGAGCTGACACTCTGATAGAGGAGCAGGCACCAGGTGTTACTATCAAGGACCTCACACCCGCAGTGCTTACTGAGAAAATTACAGAACTTGGTATTCACTGTCCATCCTGCAAGAGTGCACTAGGTCCAGTTGAACAATACAACCTGATGTTGAAGACTCGTTTGGGTCTTGCACAAGAAGCATACATGAGACCAGAGACCGCCACTACAACATACCTCTTGTTCAAGAGATTCGTCACCTTCTTTCGGGACAAGCT
>JAEOST010000506.1 GCA_016840245.1 Candidatus Thorarchaeota archaeon | reverse complement strand
GTGTCCCATTCAATAAAGTCGAATAGATGCTAACACATAAATGCGAAATTTCGAATGTTTGTTCACAATTGTTAATACTTTGGAGAGATAATCTTGCTTAAGAAAGGCGACAATGCACCGGAAATTGAGACAACCACCGAGAGTGGAGAGAGATTCAAGCTGAGTGATCAAAAGGGTAGTAAGATAATGGTCTATTTCTACCCGAAGGATAATACACCTGGTTGCAACGCAGAGGCTTGTTCAATTCGAGATAACTACACTTCTTTCATTAAAGCGAAGATCCCTGTTGTGGGTATATCAGGTGGTTCGGTAAAGAGTCATCAGAAGTTTAGTGAGAAGTTCGAGTTGCCATTCCCACTTCTCATGGATGAGGAGTTTGAGATTGCCAAGCTCTTCGGAGTCTACAAAAAGAAGAAGATGTACGGGAAGGAATACTTGGGTATTGAACGTACTACATTCTTGATAGATGAGAACGGAAAGATTGAGGGAATATTCGGTGGACCTGAAGGCATAGAGAAGGTAAAAACAAAAGAACATGCAGAACAGGTCATCTCATTCTGGGGTCTGAAGCTATGAAGATAGGTGATCAAGCACCCGACTTTGAAACAACCGATGAATCTGGAAATCCCTTCAAACTGAGTGACTACAGAGGAAAGAAACTGGTACTCTATTTCTACCCAAAGGACTTCACACCAGGTTGCACATCAGAGGCTTGTTCGATACGAGATAGCTATACACTCTTTGAGAGTTCAGGTATTCCCATTTTTGGAATCTCAGGTGGTTCAGCAGAATTGCATATGAAATTTAGAAAGAAACACAATCTTCCCTTTTCTATCCTAGTTGATGAAGAGCTTGAGATTGCCAGACTCTACAATGCATTCAGTAGGCTGGACTTGATTGGTATGGGAGTTAAACGTATCACCTACTTAATCGACGAGAATGGAAAGATAGAAGCGATATTTGGTGGGTCAGAGGGCATTGAGAAAGTGAAGTCAACTAGACATGCAGAACAGATTTCTCAGTTCTGGGGATTGAAACTCTAGATTATCCATGAGGTCGCCGTGGTTTTCCAACAGCGCTTAGATAGATGACACTCTCTTCTGAGCCGTCCAAATCAAGAATAGCATTCAGTTCCATGTCATAGAAGAAACCAATCTGACAGGACCCAAGTTCCAAAGACTCTGCAGCCAGTGCTAGGTTTTGCCCAATGTGTCCAGCATCGAGGAAGATATACCTATAGCTTCGCTGCAAATACTTCCATTTTGAACGCTGCACTATAGCAGACCATATGAAGACGACTGCTGCGTTTCGTACAACCTGTTGTTCGGTTCCCGCACCCACCTGTTTAGAGAAGTCGCCTTCCTTTAGTAATTCGAGTTCATGTTCGGCTTTATTGTAATGATACAATCCCGGTTCTATACCTGAGACCCTATTGATGCAGAGATAGGTCTCTATCGGATATAGGGCTCCAGCAGAGGGTGCAGGTCGTAATTTATACTCAACAACATCAGTGCGGACCTCAGCAGTGACACCTTGAGTTGCCCAGAGAAGCTGTGATAATTCTGAACGAGTAATCTCTTCGTGGGTGTAGGCACGAACACTTCTCCTCTTCTGAAGCACTGTCCATAGACCTTGACCGTCTGTTGTGTCAGGTGGAGGTAGACTAATTCTGGAAGAATCAGGATATGTCTTGAAGGCAGAGGGCTTTGTGGCCCAATCAAGTCGATGTTCGGGAAGTTTTCCACGTTCATACTTTGACTTCTCAAAGAAGTCGTCACCATATCCGGGCATGCTACATCAGTTTGTTTTGTACTATATGAGTAGGGGCATATGTGCAGAGATAATTCAATTCCAAAAAAGTCGACAATAAACGGATATACCAAAAGCATAGACTTTAATCGAAGCTGCAATCCGCCCTATCTTGCATAGCGAGTAAGTATACTCGTTTGATATCATGTAGGGGCAACGAAAAATGCCTGAAGAGAAACTCTCTGTTGAAGAACTAAAGAAGAAAGCAGAGAAGCCTGGAAAGGACGCAATGATACTCCACCCATTCTATAAGGGTAAGATCCAGTCGATTGGTAAGGTACCAGTGCGTGATTTCAGTGACTTTGCTATTTGGTACACACCGGGTGTTGCCAAAGCTTGTCTTGCTATAAAAGACAGTGAAGATGCCGCGTATGAGCACACTAACAAGGGCAACATGGTTGCAGTTGTTTCGGACGGTACGCGTGTACTTGGGCTTGGCGACATTGGACCCTACGGTGCGGGACCAGTGATGGAAGGAAAAGCTATCCTGTTCAAGTATCTAGGCGGTGTTGACGCATGGCCTATATGCTTGGAAACTAAGGATGCTGAGAAAATCATAGAGACTGTCAAATTGATTCAACCAACCTTTGGTGGAATCAACTTGGAGGACATCTCCAAACCAAAGTGTTACGAAGTCCTTGAGCGACTCAGGAATGACAAAGAAGTCAAGATCCCAGTCTGGCATGATGACGCACAGGGAACAGCTACAGTCGTCGTGGCAGGAGTCCTAGGTGGCCTCAATGTTGTCAAGAAGGATATCGAGAATATTCGTGTTGCGTTT
>JAEOST010000505.1 GCA_016840245.1 Candidatus Thorarchaeota archaeon | reverse complement strand
CGCTGGCACAATTACCAACACCGACTAGGGCTACTTTAATTCCATTCAAAGTATCGCCTCTTACTAATTATCAAGTGATAGTGCGACTAATTCGAAATGTCTTAAGAGTTTTATGGCCATAGAATAGTTGACTATAGGTTTATGTGGGTATGTGTCTCTTAATGTA
Source organism: Candidatus Thorarchaeota archaeon (assembly GCA_016840245.1). Next base: position 4,247 of record JAEOST010000505.1, on the reverse strand, counting down.
CTTGGACGAGTGGTTAATACCTATTCGCTCCTCGGTCGTCTTGCAAATGCCAGACGCAGAAGCGGATAACTTGCCTAAACGAATGTCACTAAAATTAGGAGATTCGTATCTCACTCAGGGTTCAGAGAAAGGTGATTATCCTGCATGAAATTGGAGCGTTATCATGTTCAAAATTAGAGGGTGGACCTCTAAAGCTCTTAAAATAAGAGGGTATGACCTTCGTCCACCTTCTTCTTTGATTCGGATCATTCCAGACTTTTTGCTACAAGTTCAACTATGTCTACAACTTCCAACTTACTCTTTGCCTGTTCAACTCCGTCTTTGAGGTTGTGTTCGCAAAACGGACAAGCTGATGCAATAATATCTGCACCCTTGAGTTCAGCACTCATGACTCTATCCTCTCCTATATCCTTAGCAAGCTTTGAGTCATAGGATCGTAGTCCACCACCTGCTCCACAACACATGGCCGCATTTCGGTTGGTTTCCATCTCGACGAGCTCGATTCCAGGTAGTGCGTTTAGGACTGCCCTAGGACTTTCATATATTCCAAGAGCCCTGCCCATATGACATGGGTCATGGTATGTGACAGTTATTCTTTCATCCAATGCTTTGGGTTTGAGCTTTTCTTCACCAATCAGGACCTCTACAAGTTCTAGAATGTGAAAAACCTCTGGCATCTCAGTTCCAAACATCTCAGGAAGGTCCTTTCTGAGTGTCTTTAGACAACCTGCGCAGGATACAACTAACAGCTTTGCTCCAGATTTGGATATTGCATCTGCAATTTTTTCTGCATTAATCTTAGCATCCTCTCTTCGCCCAGTCCTCAGCATTACTGAGCCGCAGCACGGTTCGTCTTCGAGGACTCCAAATTCTATATTCGCTGCCTTGAGTATCTTAGCAGTGGCCACTGTTATCATCGGAAGTTTCATTCCAGCAGTGCACCCTGTGTAGTATAGGGTCTCCCCAGTGGTTGGAATCTCAAATCCGACATCTGCTACCCAATCTCTCTTAGTCGAGTTATCATTATCATAGGGATTTCCATATGCCATTATTTTCTCTGCTATTGAATCTCTAACATCATTTGGAACTTCGCTAAGGACCGCTCTGACTTGTTCCAGACTCTCGGCAGGATCGAACTCAGCTGCACATATCTCAGTACAATTTCCACAAAGAGTGCACGTATAGAGTGACTCAGCATTCTCAGCGGTCTTCTCAAGGGCACCATCTAACAACGCCAAAGCTACTTGGATTCTACCTCGCATAAAACTGGTCTCGAAACCAGTCGAGTTCTTCCATACTGGACATACTCCATCAAATCCTCGATCCTCGTAGACTGCATTTCGGCAGATACCGCATCTACGACATTGTGCCAAGTTCTCCAGAAGGTCGTCAAGGTCTATCTCTGTCATCTCTCAAATTCCTCCAAGAACGCCCTTGTTCATTGTAGATTTCTGGTCAATTACATCCTTTATGGATTTCAAAAATGCCATGTAGTCATCCATCCCTTCAATTGCTTCAGACCAGTAGCCTGCTAATTTGAAGGGTACTGCTCCTGTCTGAAAGAGCACTTTTGCGAGCTCTCTATGTCCATCACGGACGCTCTGCTCATCCTCTGAATCCTGTGAGTCAAAGTAGAGGTGGGGGTACATGTTCATTGAAGCGTGCCCAGTATGAAATCCTGCTGTATGACCTAGGAATCTATGTTCATCCATCGTCTTTGTGATCTCGTCAACAGACTTGTGCGAGTTTGTCGGAGTCTGATGGTGGTAGAGCGTTCGCCAATGCCAACCATGAATATAGCACATTCTTAGAAATGTCCATAATCTTTGATTCCACTCACCTTTCGGCAATTCACGGATGCCTATCACGTGCCCTCCAAGTTCTAAGCAGATTTGCTTCGCTAGAGCTGCATCACTGACGAGCATGTCTTCCCTCATTCGTCCGATTGTCATCGACACTGTTCGATGTGGCCAATCATATTTTGGAATACCAAACTCCTCTCCTGCCATCTCCATGAACATCTCAAGAACAGGACCTTCATATATTGAAGTGAATAAGCCATTGATGTCATTCTGTTTTACTTCAATCAGAAATTGCTCTGCTTGCTCTGGTGTATCAAATCCGTATGAATTGTAATCGAAGAATTTCATTCTTCTGAAGGTCTTCATGGAGACCTTCGTAATTATTCCAAGGCTTCCAAGAGATCCAATAAACAACCCAGTGATGTCTGGTCCAAATGCGTATCTCTGAAAGGGGCCGGGTGCAAATGGATTTGCCTCTGAACCTGTTTGAATAATACGCCCATCCGGAAGTACAACTTCAACTCCGATGACCATCTCACCTGTTGACCCAAATAGACTAGAACCCGGTCCTGCTCCATTCACTGCAGTTTGACCTGCGACTGTACAGACCAAAGCAGACTCGGGATATACAGGTACCCAGAGATCATGAGGACTCAAGAACTTCTCAAGTGCACCGTATGTTACCCCCGATCCAACTGTTACTGAACGGAGTTCTTTGTGGAGTGTGATGCCATCTAGTCTGAGTAGTTCTACGACAAGACCTCCCAGTTTTGGAATAACCTCCTCCTGAAGACTTGAACCACCTGACCTTGGAGTAACTGGTATTCCATGTTGGTATGCAACCTTTAGAATCTCCGAGACCTCTCTGGTGTTTGCAGGACGCACGACCGCTCCGGGTCTCACTGAATCAGAGGCCATGGAGGCAGCCTGAGAGTAGGTCAACAAGACATCATCTCGAGTTGAGATATACTCCTCCCCAACAATACTAGACAGAGCATTGATAGCTTCTGAATTCATTTGCCCATATCCTCCGTTAATTCTTTCAGAAGTATATCTGGATTCAGGATATTGTTGGGATCTATAGAATCTTTCAACTCACTGAGAAATCTGAAATATGGATTCATCTCCACAATTCCATCTGCCCAATATGGTGCGAGTTTGAATGGAACAGCACCTGTCTTGAAGAGACGCTTGGCTAGTTCCTTGTGAGCTTGTCTAACCTTTTCTTCCTCTTCAGGATCTTGGGGGTCAAAGTAGAGTTGTGGGTAGAAGTTGTAGCTCGCATGTCCTGATTGAAATCCCGCTGTGTGTCCAACAATACCAAATTCATCCATAATTGTCCATAATTCTTCTATTGTCTTATTCCATCTTGAAGGAGTTTGATGATGATAGATAATCCTCCAATGCCAACCATGAATATATGATGATCTAGCAAACTCGCGCATTCGGTCTTCCCACTCGTTCTTGGGCAGTTCTTTAATGCCTATAACGTGACCACCGAGTTCCACACATATCCTGTCTGCTTCTTTGAGATCGCTCTTTAGTTGGTCTTCTCTTATTCTACCAAAGGCTATAGAAACTGTATATTTTGGCCATTCATGTTCTGGAACTCCATACTCCTCTCCAACCATATCAAGGAAGAACCTCAGGATATTCCCCTCATAGACCGCAACCCAGAGAGCACTCACATCATTTTCCTTCAATTCACGCATGAATTTCTCAGCATGTTCAGATTCGTTAAAACCAAAGGTGTTGTAATCGAAATACTCCATTCTTTTAAACGTCTTCAATGAGACACTAGTAATAATACCAAAGCTCCCGAGGGAGCCAATAAATAGCCCAGTTAGATCTGGACCAAAAGCGTATCTAAGAAATGGTCCTGGTGAATTTGGATTTGCTTCTGTTCCGGTTTGGATAATTGTGCCATCCGGAAGTACTACCTCCAGTCCTAGAACCATCTCTGCTATACAGCCATACACATTGGATCCAAATCCTGCTCCGTTTACTGCAACGTTTCCTGCCACAGTGGCTGTCAGGGATGACCCCGGATAGATCGGCATCCAGAGACCATACTCATTGAGATATTTGTCAAGCCTGCCAAAGTTCACTCCTGCTCCAACCTTCACTGATCGAAGGTTCTTGAACAACTTGATACTATCAAGTCTGAGCAAATCGATGACTAACCCACCTGGATTAGGAATGACTTCACCTTGTAGACTTGACCCACCTGACCGCGGTGTAACTGGTATCTTGTAGTTGTTTGCTATCTTTAGTATCTCTGAAACTTCTAGAGTTGAACTTGGGCGAACAACTGCACCTGGCAATATTCCTTGATAGCTCATAGAAGCAGATACAGAATATGTAAGCAGTACATCCTCTCTTGTAGAGATGTATTTCTTACCTACGACTTCCTCAAGTTCCTCTAGTACCTTAGGGTCCAATATG
>JAEOST010000504.1 GCA_016840245.1 Candidatus Thorarchaeota archaeon | reverse complement strand
TCATCCATGTACGCAGTTCCATCCCGATCATCGTCCTCTTCATATTCGAAATGAGGACTTGAGAGGAATATTGTGCCATTTCCATACCGCGATGTTATCATGGCTGGTTGATTGATGTGAGTATAGTTAGCCACGATTGTGATATCCTCTGGATTATACGCCTCAAAGTAGCGTCCTGTGATTGAACAGATGGTTATATTGTCTGGCTCATTTGACATATCTGGTTCAGTGCAATTCTGATTGATTTGCAGTTGTATCATACTCTGAGTAGGCAATCCCGTGACTTCATAGGATATCCCATCAATCATTGCGAGCTTGAATTGTCTAGTAACTCCTTCAAAGTAGGAGTCTTTTACAGCCATAGCTGCGCTACCACGGACCCCTACATAGGACCCTCCTGCTCCGACCCACTCCCGTATCACATCTAAAGCATCATCGCCAAGTTTGCTCTCAATAGTCGGACCTAGCCCCTCAGGTATAGCAAGAATCTCATGACCCCAGAGAGCACCAGCAAGAATGTCATCCTTATGTATCACATTAATTGTAGCGTTCATCCAACTAAACATGTTGATGAGTGCTGTCCGACTTTGGTTTACTCGAGGATCAAAATAACTATCATAGCTATAATAGATTGCTATATTGAGATCCGATAAGTCCAATGGAGTGTATATCTCATCAAAGAGAATCTGTGTGATGAATATGTCGGCACTACCTGCAAGCTCGGGTTGATAGGCATTGTCTGATATGGGAAAATCTTCAGAGCTAGTCGTGCCGCAGATGAATATCTCCCCATTTGATGAAACTGCTACACCCTCTCCTTTCTCTGAGTATATTCCTCCAAGATATGTAGAACCCAGTATCGATTGACCGTCTGATGACAGTACAGTGATGAATGCATCATTTCCTCCACCTCTGGTTGGTTGTGTTGAGTCATAGAGCGGATAATCATCTGAGTTTGTACTCCCGATGAATACAATGTTGTCCTTTTCATCAAGTCTAGCATCCCAAAATAGATCATTCATTGTGGCACCTACAAATGTACTGAATAGCAGAGTTCCATTTGAAGTGAATTTCATCACGAATGTATTTTGACTTATTCCCGTGAATTCCGATTCCAATGCGTTCATGATAGGAAAATCAGATGACTTGGTAGGACCGGTCAAGATGATATTACCTTCTGAATCGATATTTGTAGCACCTCCCCAGTCTCGACGGGTCCCACCAATGTAACTGGAATAGATGAGTTTGCTACCATTGTTGGCTATGATAGTGAGCATAGTGTCCTCACTACCAGAATATGTATCGTTGAGTGCTCCGGAAGTTGTAGGATAATTGGATGACATGGTTTCTCCGCTGAATACGAAATTCCCTTCACTATCCAACTCCATATTCCACCCGTAGTCAATGCTACTCCCTCCAAAATAAGAAAACATCTCAAGTTGACTCATGTTTTCACTGAGTCTGCCTACAAAGGCATCATATCCCCCTGCTAAATCTGGTTGGTATGCTTCGGGTGTACCTAACCCTGTTGAGGCTGTGTACCCAAATATCAGATTGTGTCCGAGGCTATCGAATTTCAATCTTTGAATCCTATCATGACTACTTCCTCCGAAGAGGGTGGAATACAGGAGTGAGCCATTTGGTGCTATGATTGTGATGAATCCGTCAGAGGCTCCTTGATGGCTGGTTTGATAGGCATCCCCTGTTAGTGGGAAGTTATCGCTCCACGTTGCACCTGTGAGGATGATATTGTTTTCATCATCAACTGCTATGTATGCAATATGCTCGTCATCAGAGCCTCCTAGATATGTTGCATAGAGGAGACTACCTGTACGTGAAAACTTAGCCACATAGCCATCCGTGGACCCATTATGAGATGACTGAACTGCATTTTCTGTTGTGGGCAAATCTGATGATGATGTCACGAATTTCAGAAGGATATTCCCATCAAGATCCAGTGTAATTCTAGAGGCCTGATCAAGTAATGAACCTCCAAAATACGTAGAGAATTCAGAATCTCCTGCAACCCGCGAGATTCGATTCTCAGCAGGGTCTGCCTGAGTTGTAGATTGATGATCCCCTACGATACTTACTGACATTATCATGAATACAACCAGAATTAAGATTGCACGTGTCTGTCGCAATAGATATCTCCTCTATTTGTAAAAAGAGGTTTTGTATCTATAATAGGATGAACGACTGAGCAAAAATTGCGTTAATCTTCAGTTGGATGAAAAGAGAAACACTCTGGTCAACATAGATATGTAAGACCAGAGTCTTAGACAACCTCAACAGGAGCTCTTGCTCCAGGAACGCACCTCATCATACTCACTAGAACATATGAAACCTCGCGCCTCCATGTTCTCCAGATGCCATCGAAACTCATTCCTTCCAAGAACAATCTCTCCAGATATGATGTTGAATTTCAACCAGAGGTTCCGCTCGAGCTCCACTATGGCATTGCCGAAAGCCAATAGTATCTTCTCTTCAACCTCAGGCGGTACAGTACTCTTTGGAGCAAAGTGGTGCTCCTCCATTTCTTGAATGCGTGCTTGAATTGATACCAAATGATTCACCAAGTAGCACTTCACTTAACTATATATAATGTCCATGAAGAAGAATGTTAAAATCTCCGGAAAAAAAGCGCTATGAGTGCTCTAAATCCTCGATTAATCTTTATTATGCTTCATTATCGTTCAATGTTGTTAATTCTTTCAGATTCCATTCGACAGCGTGACCTTATCTCTGTGCTTTACGATTCCCTCCGGCCATTCATCATCCGAAATAGCTGCTGATGCTGTCAGTTCAATTCTATCAATTTCCAGAAGGTCTAGTTTTCTACAATTAAACAGAGGAGTGATATCCAATCGTTTGATTTTGCTCTGATCTAGAATAAGGTGTTCCAAATTCTCGCATGACTCCAAAGGACTGAGGTCTAAGGTCTCAAGATTGGTGGCGTCAATTGTAAGACACTCCATCTGAGTACAAGACCTGAGTGCATCTAATTCAATGCTGCCTACGAAATTTCCTCCTAGATCAAGTGTATCCAATTTCGAACAAGCAGCAAGTGGTCCTAGGTCAATAGTTGAGAGTTTATTGTTAGATAAATCAAGATACTTGAGTTCAGGACAATTTGAAATTGGACTCAAATCAATCATGGTCAATTCATTTGATGTCAAGTTCAATACACTAAGATTCCTACATGCCTCGAGTGGACCTAGGTCAATGTATTCAAATCTATTCAGGCTAAGATCTAATAGTACAATATCTGAAAAAAGTCGTAGCGGACTGAGATCAATACCAGTCAGATTCCTCCCAATAATCTTGAGTTTCTTACCGTCAAATTCTGCGTATCGCTGCTCCCATGGCCCATTTCCGATTCTGACTTCAAGACTAATCTGCCTCTTATCTGCAGAGATAGTAGACGAAGGTCTCTTACGCAATGCTCCTCTCTGAGTGTCTCTCATGAATACAGCAATCCAAATGGGGAGCATAATCAAGGTCAAACTCATGTACATGGCTATTGCAGTTTGAGTTGCGTCATACACACCTATGCTGATACCAAATACCCATGTGACGAAAGCACCAATCACTGATACGAGTAAAATGACTATGATTGAATTCTCTTGATTGAGTCTCATCAGGTTCAACTCTTTGTATCTCACTCTTAACTTGAAATCTTATTTTTCTTCTGCAATTTAAGCATCTGAGAATTGGATACGGAGAAGAAGAGAGAATGTGAACGAATGCATTGTTCCTACGAAAAGTTTGACAAAATTATGGAAAATACGAGTAGCTCAATATCTTCATTAGTTATTGTACAAATACTCATTGTATCACTTGTTCAAATGGCTGTGGATATTATGGGGAAAACAAATCCACAAATTCCCATTCTAATGCTTACATTTCTTGTGGGCATAATCAGTACTTACCCTATTATAGAAACACTTCATTACACATCATCTGCTTCTAGTGTACATTCGTTGGCTCAATCTGATACAATCATCTGGGAGACTATTGGAAATCCTGAATACTTGGACCCTCATGTAAACTACGAGAGGTTTGGTTCATGGATTGCATTCAACGTCTATGAGACATTGTTCACATATCCATGGGACAGCGCAGAAACTACTCCATCAGTTCCATTACTCGCACAAAGCTTAGATATCTCAGATGATGGTCTGAACTACACCTTTACCCTTCGTCAGGGAGTCACATTTCATGACGGTACACCGTTCAACGCAAGCTGTGTTATTTATAACCTAGAGCGTGGAATGGCTATCTTCGACACTTGGGGTCCCTACTGGATGCTCGCAGAGCGTATGTTAGGTGGACAAGCAGTTGAGTATGCAGCCTTTGAGTACGGTGAGGGTAGCCCACAACATGCTGGTAACTACACTATCTGGAAGGCCGCAAATGATGCAGGAACTGGTGCACTCCACCTCCTTGATACGTATACTGTGAGAATTCGACTTGCATCTCCCTATGCTGGATTCATTGCAGCATTGACCCACAATGTTGGGGTGATGCTGAGCCCAACATGGGTTGAGGCAAACGGTGGTGTAGTCATTGGTGAGCATAACACATTCGTTGATGAGAACACCTGTGGTACTGGTCCTTACATGGTCACTGAGTGGACCCCCGATGAACAGATCGTTTTGTCAGCCTACGACAACTACTGGCGTGCTGATGAGACCGATTCCGCAATCGCTCCACTACCAAATGCAGGTTCAGTATCCACTGTAATTCTCAAGACAAACGAAGATGTCAACAGTCGAATCCTGAACATACAGGCCGGTGAGTCTGATGGAACGTACTGGCCCAAGAGTCATGCTGATCAGATCTACAATGGATACACGGGTGATCCTGGTGATGGCACAGTCATGACCGATAATCCAAACCTCAAACTTTGGGCTGGTCAGTCAACGTTTGACAC
>JAEOST010000503.1 GCA_016840245.1 Candidatus Thorarchaeota archaeon | reverse complement strand
GATTCAGTCTGGACATGTGATCACTTCTTCGGAAACACAGAGTCAGTAAGTGTGAACAGTCTTGAAGCATGGACCCTACTCACAGCGCTAGCTATGAAGACATCAAGGATGAAACTTGGAGTTCTAGCGACATGCAATTCATACCGACCTCCTGCTCTATTGGCAAAGATGGCAGCTACCCTTGATATGATATCCAATGGACGACTGATCTTCGGAATCGGAGCTGGGTGGAAACAGGTCGAGTATGAAGCATACGGCTATGACTTTCCACCAATTGGTGAGCGATTCGATCGTTTGGAGGAAGCCTTGCAACTCATCACTATGTTGTGGACTGAAGAGAGAGCTACTTTCGAAGGTGATTACTACCAGTTGAAGGATGCAGTCTTTGCCCCAAAGCCTGTTCAAGAGCCATTTCCGCCAATCCTCATCGGGGGTCATGGTGAAAAGCGAACCTTGAGTCTGGTTGCGAAATACGGAAACATGAGTAACTTCTCCCCCTGGGCAAGTGAGAGATTAGATCGTCTACTCGATGTACTGAAGGCGCATTGTAAGAAGCAAGGAAGGGACTACGAGGACATAACAAAGACTTTCCTTGGATACTGTCTCATTTCTGATGATGTGGAGGAGATTGAGCAATTCAACAAGAAACGCGCATGGGAACAGGGCATCTCCATTTCAGAATACGTGGAGAAACAGTCCGGATTGCCAGGAGCATGGGCTGGACCCATTGACGAGATCCGTGACCAATATAGATGCATCATCAAGAAAGGTTTCTCTCACGTCCAAGTCCTATTCCCGTATGGTCGAGAGCAGGAGATGAGTGCCATATTTGCGAAAGAAGTAATCAACAAGACACGATAAGATCCAACATACCTAACTGACCCATTGGATTCGAAAGATTCTAAGCCACAGGACACGAAGCTTGTCATCATCATGGATAGTAGGCCTTCGTTCATGCGATTTCATAGAACGATCTTGAAGAAGGGACCTAGTTTATGTTTTATCATTCTGCTAGTTGGACTCACTTTTGTCCAAGTGATCTCGATAAGAACAGTGCCAGAGGCATCAGAAAATATGTGTGACCCAGGCAGAGTGCATGCTTTCGTAGACCTGTCACCTCATGCTCCAATAGTCATAACCGATGATTCTGATTTCAGCATTCAAGGATGGCCAGGGGCTGGAGTTCACGGAAACCCCTATGTCATCCAAGGCCTCAACATATCTGTAACAAGGTCAGACACTTGTATCAGTATTTCTAGCACACATATATTTTTCGAAATTAGGAACTGTCTGCTAACAAGTAACTCGAATACATCAACAGGGATAATTCTGGATACAGTCACGAATGCACTCATCATCAATAACACATGTGCTGATAGTGGGATTGGAATCCACTTGATCTGTTCAAATCAAAACAGAGTCAATATGAATACATGTTTCAACCAGAGCCTTAACGGAATATCACTTGATCAATCGAGTTACAATCAGATTACTGAGAACAGCTGCATATCAAACGGCATTTCAGGTATCCAGCTCAAGTCCTCTGATGAGAACATCATCTCTTACAATGAATGCGTTGACAATCCCTTCGGAATACTCTGCAATTTAACAGTGCTTAATCTAATCGATTTGAACTACTGCACCCTTTCAAATGAATGGCTGAATTCAGGAATCAGAATAGAGAACTCAAATCAGACGATAGCATCAGAGAACACCTGCTTCGAGTGTTTTATCGGAATCGAGGTTATTGGAAACAGTACTCATAATTTGGTGCGTGACAATATTTGCTCAGATTTCATAGGCGGGATTTTCATCTGGAGCGGGGATTATCGGGATCGTCTTGGCATATCAAACAATACCGTGAGAAGCAATGAGTGTGATGGCTTTGGTGGAGCATACGCAGGCATCTACGCACAAGACAGTGGGCATGACATCATTGATGGAAATAGTGTTTCAGGATGCGATGAGGGTATTGCACTCTGGAACTCATCATACACCACTATCTCAAATAACCTATGTGACGACCCGTCTATGATAGACGGAATCCATGCATTCTGCTCCAACTTCACAATGATTGACTCGAATGAGATGGTCTTGTGCGATAATGGTATCCTATTCTCAAACTCATTCCATGCCAAAATCACAAACAACTGGGTGTATAATGTACTAGGTTCTGGATCTGGTATGCGGTTTTATGACCTTCATCTCTCTGAGATTGCTTACAACTACATCTATGGAAGCGAACCAGGAATTTCCTTTGATGCCTTTTGCAGATACAACACTGTGAGGAATAGTCACTTCCAAGATAATCTCGTCGCAATCGAGCTTGGAAGTGCATGTACCTATAGTACTGTGGAATGGAACGTATTCATACATAATCTAGTTGATGCAATTGACAACGGGACTGACACCTATATAGACTCTAACTATTGGGGAAACTACACAGGATTAGATGCAGACAATGATGGATATGGTGACACACCACATCCAGTGTCCGGGACTGCCAATAATGAAGACTCACATCCATTGATCTGGTTCCCCTTCCCACCTATATGGTCGTTTGAGCCCTTTGATGTATTCGTGGAGTATGCTCAGAGCTTTAATTATGATCTAGATGTAGTGATTCTAGCAGGTGCTGCACCCCTAGATTATTGGTGGATCAGTGACTCTTTATTTTTCACAATCGATGACGAGGGTAT
>JAEOST010000050.1 GCA_016840245.1 Candidatus Thorarchaeota archaeon | reverse complement strand
GAAAGCACACTTTCGTGCAAAACACCCTCTGAGAAAATTGTGCACACCAACATCTTTTGCTAATTTCTCAGTTGGTGTTTGACAACCATGGCAAGGATTCCGGGTTGGACTGAAACCAGTATACTTCTTCGCATCCTCAAAGAAGGTATCCCAGTCCTCTTCACTTTGTCCTTTCCTAATCCACACGCCCCATGGACAGCTCGAACATATATTTCCACATTTGCTAACCACGGCTTTCATTGGTATCACATAGTTGTGATGGTGCACTACTTAATTAGTCCTTCACTCTCTGTTTCTGGAGAAAATATAGCTTAACTCTACAATGAGTCTTTTGGCAATTCAGCTTCGGAAAATGGGAGTAGTAGTTATTAGATGGAATTCATCGATTAGAGATTGGAGTCATCAATAATGAAGATACTAGCTATTTGTGGCAGTTTACGCAAGGGTAACACCTATTCAGTTCTTAATGGGATTCAAGAGGACTACCCTCATCTTGACTTTGAGATACTGATGTTGAAGGATGCAAATCTGGAACAGTGTCGTGGATGTTATGTGTGTGTCAAGAGAGGTGGAGAGTATTGTCCTCGAAAAGATGATCGAGATATAATCATCGATAAGATGCTGAATGCAGATGGAATAATCTTTGCTTCACCAGTCTATGTCAATACTATTTCATCTGTTATGAAACATTTCCTGGAAAGACTAGGTTACATATCACATAGACCAATGTTCTATGGAAAGCCAGCTATGGTGATGGCAGTCTGTGGTGGTTTCGGGGCTGAGGAATCAAATCAATACATGGATGATATCTTCTCATCTTTTGGTTTTGATATAGTAGCACATCCCGAATTGCGAGTCGCCACAAAGTCAGACAATGAAAACTCGTACAATCATTCATTGGCTAATGAGGCGTTTGAAAAACTAATCTCAAAGATTGAAAGTGAAGTGAAATCTCCACCAACGCTTAGACAACTGATAATGTTCTATCTATTCAAGAAGCTCTCTGAGTTACAGAGCGATTATTACAAAGCTGATTATGAGTACTATAAGGATAAACCAGAGTATCCATATGATGGTAAAATCCCATTCTATAGAACGATGATGGCTAAGAGGTTGGCGAACTCCTCAATTAAAGGAATGATGAAGAATAGGTAAACAATGGATCAATCATTGATGAACGCAGAACCGTTTCAAGGTGACAGAGTCACTTAATACCCCGTCTCGAAACAGGATAACAATCTGTGTGGCTCAAAGGAGGAAACAACTTGTCAAAGAAGAAGTCCTCTTCAAAGAAAGGAACATCAAAGCAATCCAGTTCAAGGTCTCTGATCATCATTGTCTTGATCCTGATTGCGACAAACATTGCAACGGTTTACTACTTCATGATTCTGAACCCGTCAACTCCAGCTGAGAATCTGGTGTATGATATAGAAGATATCACAGGTGACAATGCAGAACAATTCATTGGACAGATACTTACAGTTTCTGGATATTTAGTCATGATCAGAGATTATATAGTTCTTGTTTCAAATCCACACATATTCTGGAACAACTCCTATTCTCTCTTGGGTCAGTTACTCGTGACTGAAATGCCATTGAACGCAACACCATACCTAGGGGCAAAATTGGAGATAACAGGAGCATTCTATCAGGACTCAGGAGCTGATGACAGTTATGGAATTCAGTATCAGACACATGAGGTGATATCCTCAGATGACATGGTATTTCTTGGCTGTCAGGACAGGATTAGATCTGCTGAGATGTTATCTGAACTCGGACCTCTGATTGATATTGTCCACACGAAATATGCTGTTCTCTACAGTGGAGGGATCAGACCACAGAGAGCTTACTATAGATATTGGAACGATTTGATTTGGATGTACTGGATTCTACGACTCTTTGGATACGATGAAGACAACATCATCGTTGTCTACAAGGATGGCACAGGAGAGAACGGACAGATACCGGTGCACTACAACGCGAGTCATGCAGCGATGGATGAGGTCTTTGCAAACTTGAGTGCTAGGATGGATAGCTCGGATTCACTCTTCTTCTATGTGACAAATCACGGTGATTACGGTGGCATCTGTGGATGGAATGATATTGATACTGCCCTTATGAGTCAGACAGAAGTTGCTGACTGGCTTGACTTGATAACCTGCTTTCGAATGACCATTGTTATGGAGCAATGTGTCTCAGGAGCATTCATTCCAGATTTGTCAGCACCAAACAGAATCATAATGACTGCCTGTGGAGATGATGAGTCATCGTGGAGTTGTGACACCGAAGGAGAATGGGATGAGTTTGTCTTTCACTTCATGAGTGCTCTACTTCAGTTTAGAATCAATGGGGATGGCACTCCAGTTTGGGCAGATATTACAGGTGATGGTCAGGTCTCAATGGCAGAAGCGTTTGGATATGCTGCTACAATGGATAGTCGAAGCGAAACTCCTCTATACGACGATAATGGGGATGGTGTTGCGAGTACTGTCAACAACATCATTGGTACTGATAGTATCTTTGGAGCAAGTATATTCCTATAGCTAGGTGATGAAGGAAACCTACCTGCTTTCGGGAATACTCTCGAAAGCACCCGTTTCTTTTTTCAGACTCTTTCGTTAGCCATACTTATTCCTGATATCTTGATTGCCTTCACAATCAGAAACTCTGGTTTCTTCTGATCTTCCCAGTATGCAGTTCTAGGGAACATTCTAACAATTTCGTCAGTTGCGTGTGGTTCGCTAGTTTCTGCAATAACGAAGTTGTTCTTAGCGAGAGTGTTCAGATACGAGCTTATCGGTCTATGAAAATGCAGAGATGGTTTAGAGAACCAATAGTTAACTGTAGGTCTTTCATCAAAATAGTCAATCAGTATTCTTATTCTATCCTCATTTCTCTCACTATCATCAGGAAATCTACGACTCATTGTTGAAGGAAAGGTGAACGCAGGGTGTAGAATGCTAAAGACAAAGACTCCACCTTCTTTCAAGATACTGGAGACTTGTTCAATTGCAGAGATGTAATCT
>JAEOST010000502.1 GCA_016840245.1 Candidatus Thorarchaeota archaeon | reverse complement strand
ACTCCTTGTGCATTAGGACCATTCCTTCTAGATAGTTGGTCTCGTGTTGGAGGTAGTGATGAAGAAATCAGACTCGTCGCGAATCCAGATTATTGGAATGCTGCTGCTGGTCTACCAAAAACAGATACTATCGTCGTTAAGATGTATGCATCTGATACTGCACTCGCTGCGGCAATGACATCAGGAGAGATCGATATTGCTTATCGTCAACTCACTGCTGTTCAGGTCAATGCGTTCAGAACGAACCCCCAGGTTACAGTTTGGGAAGGAATTGGTGCACAGATCCAGTATCTATGCTTCAATCAGGATATCTACCCATACAATGAAACCAACATTCGTAGAGGTATTACAGCTGCACTAAACAGGACTCATGTTACGGAGGCAGTGTTCCTTGGAACATTCGATCCACTATTTAGCATGGTGCCTGCGGGAATGGCATATCACACGCCGTCATTCGATGTATATGGCAATGCTAACTATAGCTACACCATAGATATGCTAGCACCATTTGGCTACAATGCTACACACCCACTCACAATAGAACTGTACTATGAGAGCTCTGGACACTATCCACAGAGTCAAGAACAGGCTCAAGTTTACAAATCTGATTGGGAGGCAAGTGGAGTCATAGAGGTCAACCTAAATGGACTGGAGTGGCCAACATACCGACTTGCTAGGAACGAGGGTTCGATGCCTGTCTTCATCTATGGTTGGTACCCGGACTTTATCGATCCCGATAACTACGAGTTCCTGCCATTTGCTAGCTGGCTAAACCTTGGCTACAACAGTTCATATCCAGCAGGTGGTATTGCTCAATACAACCTGTGGCAAGATGGACGTAGTGCCACGACTGATATAGCACGAGAAACAGCCTATACTGATTTGCAGGAACTACAGGCTGAAGAGTGCTCAGTTGTACCATTGTGGCAGAGTAGCACTGTGGCAATCGCGAAGAATAACGTTCAGGGAATTGTTCTCGACATCACAGTCAACTGGCGCCATTGGTTACTGTATATAGGCTAGTATCTATGAACATCTAAGAAATACAATATTAGAGATTTGGCAGGCGTTTATGCCTGCCTTTCTCTTTCTCTTTTTTTCAGTATGACCAATCTATAATTACTTAGGACGAAGGGCTTAAGACTTACATCTTGTTTCTATTATGATATTCAAAAAAAAAGAAAAGCTGGTGAAAGTAATGTCACTGAAGTCATATGTGGTTAGTCGAATCCTAATGACCATTCCAATGATTATGTTACTCCTCACATTCGTCTTTGTCATCGTGAGGATTCTTCCGGGTGATCCTGCGCTTCTCCACTTTGAGAGGAACGTTAGTCCAGAAACACTCGCGGAGTTTCGTGAAGCGCTTGGTTTGGACGTACCACTCCTTCAGCAGTACTTCAATTACTTGGGCGGACTTCCTTTTGGTGACTTTGGATTGTCCATGCAAGATTTTACACCTATCAGTGAGCACATTGCAGTCAGGTTCCCAGCCACACTTGAGCTGACAATCTTCTCAATGCTTTATGCAGTAATTCTTGGAGTTGCACTTGGTGTTAAGTCCGCGAAGAATTATGATAGTGTACAAGACCATGGAATTAGGATGTTCGGAATTGTCACCTATGCGATTCCGGTCTTCTTTCTTGGTATGATACTTCAATTCATCTTCTCAATCTATTTGGGTTGGTTACCGACAGGAACACGTTTTGATCCACACTACATGACACCAGCGACAATTACAGGAATGTACACAATTGATAGTATCCTGACCGGTAACATAACCGCATTGGTCGTATCACTCAGGTATCTGATATTGCCAACAATAACTCTTGGTACAATCCTGTGTGGCATATTCATCAGACTTACACGAATGAACATGCTTGAGACACTGAGACAGGATTTCGTTGTTGCTGCTGAGGCACGCGGTCTATCTGCCAACAAGATTGAATATACATATGCCTTGAAGAACGCGTTCTTGCCTATCCTTACAATGATAGGGCTCCAGTTTGCGGCTCTTCTTGCTGGGGCAGTGCTTACCGAAACAACCTTCAGCTGGCCAGGATTAGGAACCTATTTGGTTCAACGTATTGCACATAGAGACTATACGGCAATTCAGGGTGTTGTTGTCTTCTTCGGAATATTGGTGTCCGTTGTGACTCTATTCTTGGACATACTATATGCGTATCTTGATCCGCGAATTCGTTTATGAGGTGAATATAGAATGTCTCAACAAGGTAAAGCAATCAGTGGGGTCTTCTATTTCCTATTTCCTTCCGGAAAATGGAAAGAAAAATCTAGAAAGTTCCTAATCGGACTCGGAAGTGTGTTGTTAGGTGTGCTTGTGATTGTCATAAGTTTCATCGGACTCGCATTACGCTCCAACAGCGGAATAGGAGTTTGGGTTGTTGGATACACCGTTCTTTGTGCAGTCATCATTCTTCTCACGAGTGCATATCGCAGATTCAAATTACATGAAAATCTAATTTCGCCAAGAAGAGGTTGGTTTCTGATAACTGTCGTCTTTATTGTACTCGGTATGATTTCCGCATTGATTGGGACGTTCTGGGTTCCGGAGGAAGCAGTAAGTCTGTCATCAGCACTTGTAGGAGGAGGCACTGTACTTGGCGTGATAGTTATCTTGATCTACGAAGGTTTTCCTTTACTTCAGGATAGAGGTTCCGCAGGTTATGTGGCGATGGCGGGGCTCACGATTGTCCTAGCCATTGTATACATGACAACAGTATCTTGGTGGATCGTACCCTTTGACCCGACAAGGTTGGATGTTGGACCTTACGGAGATCCTCCTTCTGCAGAGTTTCCACTTGGAACAACATCGCTTGGACAAGACCTTCTGAGCAGAACAATAGCAGGTGGAGGCATAATGCTCCAAGTAGCCTTAATCTCCGTTGTTGTATGCTTTTCTGTAGGAGTACCGTTGGGTCTGGCCGCATCATACAGGGGTGGCAATGTAGACAAAGTAACTTCCTTAGTTATGGACAGCATCTTCGCATTTCCGGGTTTAGTCTTAGCTATTGCAATTGCAGCTATGCTTGGTCCAGGTGTTGTGAACATGGCTCTTGCCATTGCGGTGGTGTATATCCCTTCATACTTTAGGGTAATTCGTAGTCAGGTCCTTACTGTGAAAGAGCTACCGTATGTTGAAGCAGCCATTGTCATGGGTGCTCGAGATAGAGACATACTTTTCCGATATGTTCTTCCTAATGTCCTACCTTCTGCTGTTGTGGTGATGTCAATCAATTTCGCGGATGCAATACTGACTGCAGCGGGTCTGACTTTTGTTGGTCTAGGACTACCTGTTAGTGTACCAGATTGGGGATGGGATCTTACATTTGGTTCCCATCAATACATAGCTGGTAAGTGGTGGGTTATTACATTTCCAGGATTGATGATCGTGATCCTAGCTCTAGGATTCACATTGGCGGGCGAGGGGTTGAACGAAATCCTCACACCGAGGTTGAAGGAGTGATCACGATGGCAGACCTGCTTCGAATTAAGGATTTGACTGTTGAGTACAAAACACGACGAGGAGTAGCTAAGGGAGTTGACAATATCACGCTCACTCTTGAAGAAAATAAAACTCTCGGTCTAGCAGGAGAAAGCGGTTGTGGCAAGAGCACGTTAGGAAGATCAATAATGCGATTAGTTCCACATCCAGGAAAAATCGTCAATGGTCAGATTGAGATTGTTCTACATGACGATATTGAATATCCCAAGGGTGTGATTGAGAAAGGTATCGTGAATCTAATGGATCTCGAACCCGAAGCAATGAGAGCTCTTAGAGGCAAGGAGATTGCTTACATCTTCCAGGACCCGATGACATCACTGAATCCAATGATTAGAGTAGAAACACACTTCCATGAAATAATGAAAGCACACGACCCCGACATTGAGAAAGATGATGCCTTGGAACGGGCTCAGGAGATTCTTGATGGTTTGGGTATTTCCCCAGAGCGCATCACTGATTATCCTCATCAATTCAGCGGGGGGATGCGTCAACGTGTGATGATTGGACTTGGATTAGCATTACGCCCGAAACTGTTGATAGCTGATGAGCCTACTACGTCTCTTGATGTAATTGTTGAAGCTCAGATTCTTGAAGAGATGGCAGAACTCAAAGATTTATACAACCTCACTATGATTCTGATCACCCACAATCTTGGAGTACTAGCCCAAACAGCAGATGATATTGCTATAATGTATTCAGGAAGGGTAATGGAACTCTCTCCGACAGAACAGCTGTTCGAGGATCCACTGCACCCTTATACTATTGCATTGCTTGATTCAGTACCTGATGTGTCCAAACCGGATAAGAAACTGTCATGGATTCCGGGAGCACCACCTGATCTCGTTGACCCTATACCAGGTTGTATGTTTAATCCCAGATGTTCCCATGTCATGGACATATGCAGGACTACTATACCAGATCTAATCATGACAGAAGCAGGTAGACTTGTGTCCTGTCATCTGTTTGGAGGGGAGAAATAAGATGGCACTCCTTGAAGTCAGAAACATCAAGAAATATTTCTCAGTGACCAAAGGATTTGTTGATTCACTATTAACACGAGAATCTGTATTTGTAAGAGCAGTTGACGGAATCTCTTTTGAAATAGAAAAAGGAGAGGTCCTAGGCCTTGCTGGAGAGAGTGGATCGGGTAAAACAACCACCGGAAGATTGTGTGTAAGATTGCTCGCACCCACTGAGGGTGAGATTATCTACGATGGAAACGATATTGCGAAAATGAGTGGAAGAGACCTACGTTTAATGAGAAGAAGAATTCAGTTCACATTTCAGGATCCTACATCATCTCTCAATCCACGACTAAAGATTGGTGAAGCGATTGGAGATGCTCTAAGACTTCAAGGTATCGGAACATCTGATGAAAGAAGGGAGAAAACCGATGAGATGCTCGAGCGTGTTGGTTTATCCCCTGCACATACGTTCTACAATAGACTCCCGCATCAACTCTCTGGAGGACAAAAACAACGTGTTGTTTTCGGAAGAGCAATGATCCTCAATCCAGAGTTTGTGGTCACCGATGAACCTGTTGCTATGGTGGATGTTTCTATCAAAGCCCAGATTCTTGACCTT
>JAEOST010000501.1 GCA_016840245.1 Candidatus Thorarchaeota archaeon | reverse complement strand
ATTATCCTCAGTCTTGCAACCATGTGAGGAATTTGATAATCTATTAACCATGATGCTGTTTATGTTCAAAGCATCATGGGAAGGAGCTCACCGTCGCAAGAAGAAACCTACTGCCAAGAGAGGAGGTCCCATTGTACCAGGGAGTGATCAATCGATAGACATCAGTTTCTATTGTGCCGTATGTGAGAATGAGATCGATGTACCCTATAAGAAGAAGATGCAGATTCTAAATTCAGAGGATGAAGTAGAACTACCAACTCATTGTGGGCAAGATTCGAAAATCAGAATCTCCAAGAAACAAGAAGAACATCCCGTTGAAGAAACTGAAGAAGAGGAACCGATTGAACCTATTGAACTATTGATGGGTCATATGCCAGCTGACAATGTAGAATATATGAAGGTCATTAGTGTGGGGATAGACATTGGCTCCTCCACATCACATCTCATCTTCTCACGACTCACTCTAAAACGGGAAACAAGTTTCTTCAACATGTCAAATCGCTTCTTCCTTATAAACCGTGAAGTCATCTATGAGGGCTCAATAATCTTTACACCTCTGATTGACCGATATAACATCGATATCGAGGCAGTGGTTGAGTTCTGCAAAGAAGAGTACAAGAAAGCTGGAATGACACCTGAGATGGTTGAGACCGGTGCAGTATTAGTTACGGGTGAGACCGCGAAGAAACAGAATGCTGAAGAAATAGTTAGGCGACTGTCATCCGAGTCAGGGAAATTTGTTAGTGCAGCAGCAGGGCCCAATCTTGAATCACTTCTTGGAGCCATGGGGAGTGGAATTGTAGATCAATCCCTCAAGACGCAGAAGAGCATCCTGCATGTAGACATTGGTGGAGGCACGAGTAATTTAGCCATTGCTTCAAACGGTCAGGTCCTCAGTACGTCCTGCATCAATGTTGGCGGCAGATTACTTGGTATTGATGAGGACTTCAAGATCTGGAGAATAGATGGGCCCACACAGTTTCTCATGAATGAAAATGGTATGAGCTACAAGATTGACGATATCATTTCTGAAGAGGATGCCCGAACCATCGCTCGTGAATATGCAAAGGCTTTGGTCGAGGTTATGAGAGGTCCTGCCGAGAGTACGGTTGCAAAGGAATTGATGATGACCGATGACTTGGACTTCTCGATTCCAGTGGATGCGTATTCCTTCTCCGGTGGAGTCGCTGAACTCTATTTTGGTAGTAGCGAAACATATGACGACATTGGATCCATGCTCGCAGAAGAGATCAAGGCCTTGGTTGAAGAACAAGGTTTGGTCATTTTAGAACCCGAGAATAAGATTCGAGCAACAGTCATTGGTGCTGGTGCCTTCTCTCTTTCAGTTTCCGGATCAACTACATTCTTCGATGAGAACATAGAACTTCCTGTTGGTAATATCCCAGTTCTCCCCGTAAATCTAGGGATGCAAGAATTCACTCCGCAGATACTTGAGGAAGAAATCCATAGAGCATTCAAAACATTTGACATGGTTGAGGGAGTGGATATTGTGGCTCTCTATTTCAAGGATATGATATTTTCAAGATACTATACTGGTGATGAGTGGTTAGCAGCGTTTGCTAAGACGATAGAAGGAGCTCTACCAAACTCAGTGTCGGATAATAAAATGATTATCCTGATCTTTGGATTTGATATCGCAAAGAGACTGGGTCTAACGATACGTGATGAAACCTCAATTCAGAGTAATATCCTCTGTCTTGATGAACTACAGCTGGAGGCTGGTGACTGGATTGACATCGGTGCTCCACTCAAATCGACTCAGGCATTTCCAGTTACTGTGAAGAGCCTAGTGTTTAACGAGAACAAGGAGTATTCGTAGACAGGAGAAGAGTGATTATGATTGATGCTAGGCGACTGAAGTGGCGAATCATAGAAACTGTGAGTCAATACTTTGAGGAGCATTTTGGCGAGGATGCGTCAAGCCTCGAGGAGCAATTTACACTGCATTATGATTCATTGATACTGAAGTATGAACATGAAGACATTCAGAGTCTTATCAAGGAATTCAAACCAGCCCTCAGTGCTGTGATTCAACCTGGAGCGGATTTCGACAGATTGGTAGGATTGGTAAGTCCGGTTCTGAATAAGGCGTTATCAGGGTATGAACAACAGAAGATACAAACAACTTTGAAAGAACAAGAATCAAAGAAAACTCGTTCTGCACCAAGAGGTCAAGTAATTCCAGTAAATGATCAGGCCGATAACCTGAAGCTGTTGAGTGTGGGCATCGATATTGGGTCTTCCACATCACACCTTGTTTTCTCTCGACTTTGTCTAGGTAGGGAGAGAAGTTTTCTGAATCCGTCGAATCGCTTTCTATTATTAGACCGAGAGTTAATCTATGAGAGCGAGATAATATTCACACCGTTAATCGATCAATACACAATCGATATTGAAGCAATTGTGAAATTCTGTGAAGATGAATATCGAAAGGCAGGTATTACACCAGAGAAGGTTGAGTCTGGAGCAGTTGTGGTCACAGGAGAAACCGCGAAAAAACGGAATGCTGAAGAGATAGTAAGACGCCTCTCTTCTGAATCTGGAAAATTCGTTAGTGCTTCAGCAGGTCCCAACTATGAGTCTGTTCTCGGTGCCATGGGGAGTGGTGTTGTCGACCTCTCACGTGAAACACAGCGAACCATAATGAATGTGGATATCGGAGGAGGAACTAGTAATATTGCAATTGCTACTAAGGGAACTATTCACAGCACATCCTGTATCAACGTAGGTGGAAGACTACTAGGCATTGATGAAGAATTCAGAATTTGGAGAATTGACGAACCGACTAATTTTTTGATGCAAGAAATAGGAATGAAGTACAAGATCGGTGATATCATTCCTGAGGATGATGCCCGGACAATCGCGCGAGAGTATGCTAAAGCATTGGTTGAAGTGATGCAAGGTCCTGCAGAGAGTCGAATTGCTAAGGAACTCATGATGACTGGTGACTTGGATTTCTCCATTTCAGTAGATGCATACTCCTTCTCAGGTGGAGTTGCTGAGCTCTATTATGGTAGTGACAACACGTACAATGACATTGGCTCCTTCTTGGCTGAAGAGATCAAGGTATTGATAGAGGAACTTGAATGGAATATAATCGAACCCAAGAATAAGATAAGAGCGACAGTCATCGGTGCGGGTGCATTTACCCTTTCAGTATCAGGATCGACCTGCTACTTTGACAAGAGCATTGAGTTTCCAATCAGCAATATTCCAATTCTCCCAGTTAATGTGACAGTAGAAAATTACAGACCTGGTATAGTTGAAAAGGAGGTTGAGCGAGCTTTTGTCAAATACGATATGCTAGAAGGTGAGGATCTTGTTGCATTGTACTTTGAAGATTCTCTGTTTCGATCTTATTCGTGGCTGCAAGAATTCGTCAAGTCAATCGAGAACGCTATTCCCAAATCTGTTACAGGGAAAAGAATGGTCGTCCTTCTCTTTAAGAGTGATATTGGAAAAATGGTTGGACTAATGGTCCGTCGAGAGACCTCAATTCAGCATAACCTAATCTGCTTGGATGAATTGTTATTGGAAGAGGGTGACTGGATTGATATTGGAGCACCACTCCTCTCAGGTCAGGCGTTTCCGATAACTGTGAAAAGTTTAGTATTCAGCCAGAGCAAGCAATATTCAACTAATGCGAGCTAATGGATACATAGATTTCTTCAGTTTGTCTCCTTATTCTCCGTATACTGAGTCCTGAGCCTCCTACAACCAATAGGAAATCTCCACCAAGGACATCGTCTCTTGTAAGGATTCGAATCCATTCTTGACTCAATAGGTCTCCGAACCCTT
>JAEOST010000049.1 GCA_016840245.1 Candidatus Thorarchaeota archaeon | reverse complement strand
TCCCAATTCCCTCAATTCTAAGGAGGAAGTACTGCGTATTGGGATCCAGACTTGTATGTACTGCCAGCATGCTCTCTTTCTGTATGTTCTCATCACTCCCAAAGGTAACAAGAATATCTAGAATTGCCTCTAGTTCATAGGCCCTGAAATTTGAAGCGAGGATATATCCATCGTTAGTGATCAGTGCTGCCCGATTGACGGATTTTTTCTTCTCGATTGCTGCGGCAGCCTCTTTTAGAACTCTGAGTTGCTCAACTGGTATCAAAGCAGTCTTGTAGCGACGAGCTAGACCTGGTATACCATCGAACTTCTGTAGCGTTATCTCTACTGTGTCTATGAATGGTCGAAACGCCTTTGGATCGGGGTGTTCATCTCGAAGCTCAGAGTAATATGTACTGACAAATTGCTCCCCGATGTTTTGAAGAACAACTCTGTATATCTCAGAACTGTCCTCTTCAGCTACTAATGCTATGAAGTATAGGTCTCCCTTCTGTTCCCAAACAAATTTACTCTTGGCAAACGACATTACTCTGATCTTGGTTTCTCCAACCTGTTCTGCAAAGAAACCCAAGGCTGATAGAAAACCCGCCACTAAAACATCGAGTTTCTGCTCTCCACTAACACTGTAATGAAATAGAGGTATACCACTATCACGAAGTACTATTATCTCCTTTACCAAGGTGGCGGCCCCCGAGTAAGATGATTACCTAATCGTAAAGTCATTTCTACTTATACCTTCGCTCTGAATTTGAAATTCTTAGCAATCCACAAATCTGCTCAACTCACTTCTAATTTGAGCTCCTCTTTCCATGTGTGAATTTCTATGGTTTTTCAGTAATTCATCGTGCAGAACCAATAATCTTAATATCTAGTGTTACCATGACTGTGAACAATCGTTCATTAAATGTAAACAAATGTTCACAACAAGGATGCGATTTGATGGCTATTGAGGAATCAAGAGGGAGCGTCACTCGACGAATAATAATTCAAGCTGCCTATCAAGTATTTACTAAGAAGGGATACCATGGCACAACTATGCGAGAGATTCAACAGATGTCAGGTCTCAAGTCTGTTAATGCCCTGTATAACCATTACAAGAACAAAGAAGTGCTATATCTTTCAGTTCTTGAGGAGATGCATCCTCTAGTTCGTGTACTAGACATAATGGAAAGTGCGAATGCTGACGATGTCAAGGACATGATCCCTGAACTTGTTTCAGTAGTTCTTACTGCACTCAAAGATGACTCTGCAGTTCTGAATCTTATGTTAATAGAAGTCGTGGAACATGGGGGTCGAAACCTATCTGTTTTGATCAAGAAATTCCTACCGAAATTAAGCAATCTCTCAAGAAGATTAGAGAGTAGTAAGGGACGGCTAAGGGGCTCCAGTCCAACATTAGTGATACAATCAATGCTTGGATTTGTATTCTCTCAGCTTCTATTCGGTCAGATATTCAGTATGATTTCTGGTTCTGAAGAGAATATTTTGGAGGATCATATTGACCTCTATATGAGAGGCGTTGTAGAATCAAGTAGATGGCGATAGATAATCACGGTAATCCGGTTACTTCAACTAGATTCCATTGCACGAAGTCACCTAACTTCGTAAATACTTCAAACAAACTCTCTGCAGTCACGCCTAATCTCTCTCCTAAATCTGAGAGTGAACGCTCCCCATTGCAGAGTGGACTAACACGTTGAAGCAATTGATAGTCCTTTCTTGGTAGGCCAATCAGATCGAGGTATGCATCAAATCTTGAGTCGCTCTCATTCAACTGTGGACAGATCTTAGAGATACCAAGTACACCAGATATACTGAGATATTCGATAACCTCAGAAATCTCATCTTCCTCAATACTTAGCTCGCCACTCATCTTGTATATTGATTTACTGCAGTCTATTGCCTCTAATATGCGTGTTCCCGTGTTTCCAAAGTCACGATGGAATGCGTCAAGTATCTGCTCTTCTTTCACTGCTTTGTCGAAAGCAGTAGTTCTCAGACATGGTACAACAAATGAGCTTAGACTTGATGTTATTTGTAAGATTCCTTCATAATGATTGAATACTTCTATTACGTCGTTTTCAAATCCAAGGAAGACCTCCTTGATAGGAATCTCCATATCTAACTCAACCTTGTATTTATTCAAGAATCTCTTACCTAATTCCCTGAGAATCGCTCGTAGCTGTTTCTGTGAGGCTCCGGTTTCTACGAGAAATATGAACATCGCTGCTTCAGAAGATTGTTCGTACAATAGCTCAGATCCTTCAAATGATAGACTTTGGATTGATTTCTCACCAAACTCCGTGGCAAATGATGTAATTGCAGATAGGAATCCTGAGAGTAACTCATCTAGTTTGCATGTTCCAATTGGTGAGTAATGAAATATCGGTATACCCCCTGGTTTCAGAACCATGAATTCTAGAACTTTCAGTTTCTCAACCAACCGTTAACCACTCCTCGATGCATTGAATTTCAAGATATGCCTTTAAGGTATCTCGTAGAGGACTTCTTATTCAGCTCCCGAAATGTTCTTGTTATATAAACTACGGTTCAAAACTAGGTAAATTCACGGGTGACATCTATGTTAGAGTATCGAGAGTTCCCATTATCTACCGCGTTAGCATATCTACTATTTTTCCCATTTGTTTCTTACTTCATCTTTTTGGTTTCTGGCTTAATTTCGATGGATTATTTTGCTGGATCTACCGTTGACCATTACTTACTTTTGGGATATGGCGCTCTTGCTGCAACTCTAACGATACCCCTTACCGGTATTGGTCTTGATTGGCTTCGTCGTCCAGGTGCTGCACTCTATGGAGGTGCAATTGTTCCAATTTCAATCGGACTCGTTGCTTCGCTATTTGGTTATCCTGCTGAACTAAGTCCACTTCTCGAACTCATTGTTGTAGGTTCTGCATTTTCAGGATTTGCAGTATTCATGATGGCTTGGACAGTGCGACTGAATAGAACAATAGTGGTTCGATTCCGTGGTAGAGTGACATCTGTCTTTATCATCCTATCACTAGTTCTCTTTGTTGCCTATACAAAATTCGGTGACATTGTTTTCCCACTCTATCTGCTTGATGTACCGATACCT
>JAEOST010000500.1 GCA_016840245.1 Candidatus Thorarchaeota archaeon | reverse complement strand
TGTTGATCCCAATGGCGTGTATACAACCTATTACTTTTCACAAATCACTTTCATGTTGCCATATTTGACTTCTGAAGAAGGGGACACAGCTAGGTGGTACTTGTGCTTTGAGAATAGAAATATCTCATACTCATTAGATTTGGAGATTTCATCCTTATGGTATGAGGATCAGCATGCAATGGTAAGTTGGGGTGTGCAATACAATGCAATTCTCCCTGCAGTTGTGCTATTGTTTAGTTGGTTATTCTCCATCCTGGGATTGATTGCCTCTATATCTGAGAAATTAGGTGAACATGTATATCCATATGCAATTTTATCGATTCTAGGAGCAGCTGTTGTTGGAGGTTACATTGGGCAAATCACGAGATCATTTCAACAATTTTGGGTAATGGGATGTTTCATTGCACTGGTGTGGTTTGTACTTGCTCTAAGGCGGGGCTCAATAGTCGACACTATAATGGGAACAGCTCCAGTGAGGGCCGATTGGGAAGCGACTGCAGTAGATAAAGCCCGTCCACAGGGAGTTTGGATGATCGTATTAGCCCAGTCAACGATAGCAGCTCTATACATTATCCCAAGTATATGGACTGGTTCATATCTTTCAGTGGGACTATTTCTTGTCATATCCATTGCATTATTACAGCTCTTGAAGAATAACCATGTGTCAGGTCTGTTTTCAATTCTATCAATCTTTGTACAGCTATTCATTGTTGCTTACTCAACTTGGGTCACAACCATAATGCTAGACTATTCCAGAATGATAGTGTGGTATATCATCTGTATACTATCACTGATGGTATTGGTTGTATCCCAAACAAAGGAGATGCGAGTGTACTATGGATGGAGTAGGTGATAGTAACATCTGAGAGAAATCAAGTTACTCATAATTAAGCAGTACCGTGATATCAGGAACTTTCTTCCCACTCAGAATCTTTTGGGTCATGAAGTTAAACGTCTAAGCAAGGCAGATTGAAGAGAGAGCATTCTCTCTTCGTCAGTTCTTTCTTATCTGTCTTAAACATGATAACAAACCAGAATTAATCGATTCAAGCATAGAACATAATGTGTAGAACAAGTAGGACTAATGCGGCTACTGTTAAGACCCACTTCACGACTCTGACTGTCTTCCACTCTGTGTCCCCTTGGTCATCCAATGGTTGAGCCTTGGTCTTGATGCTTACAAAAGCACCCAGAACGAGCAGCAGTATCAGGGAGATTCCCAGACCCCATCCTGTAAGTAGTCTTGTTGGGTCTACTAATGCTACTGTAAGTCCATGGACAAAGGCGAGGATTGTTCCAAGCTTGGGAGCGTTAGCATGTACCTGGTATAGAATTGTGTATCTAGAACTCTCCAAGTCCTTGCGAAATATCTTGATTGGTAGAAAGATTAGGCTGATGACAACGAGTAACAATGCGGATATTGCCACAATCAGGTTTACCATTATTTTCGCTCAAAGTGCCTACGTGTAGAGGTCATTATTACTCTATTGTTGAAATCAAACAGCGATACATCAATTGCTATGTGATTAAGAAAGAATAGAAGAAGGGGACTTAAGCCCCCCTCTAGATCTCATCCATGCTGGTCTATTCTTGAATGACAATCGCAATCAGTTCAACACTACCTAAAGGTGTAGCACTACCGTTCGATGAGCCAGGAGTTGGCGTGGTGAAGGTTGTCCAAGTGGGACCACCATCGGTCTCTCTACCATAGCTTACGTCATCACTAGAACTGCTATAGGTATACGAATCTAGAACAGTGACTCCATCTGGGTTGATGTAGTTCACTGTATCACCTGCGTTGTTCAGTGCAATGTTTGTGATACCCTGATATAATACGACATATCCGTGGGCTGGAATAATGGTTCCTGCAGGGAGCGTATAGGCTGCAGTTCCACCTGTGGTGATGTCGTCAATGACGTATCCTGAGATATCGACATCCACGTCATTTGGATTGTAGAGCTCAATCCATTCCTCAGTATAGAGTGTGTTGGGGTCTGGTAAGAACTCGTTGATGACAATCGAGTCACCAAGTGCCGTGGTCACTACATTGGAATCACCAGGTGTAGGAATATCGAAAGTTATCCATGTTGGTCCACCGTCGGTCTCTCTACCATAGCTGATGTCGTCAACCGAGCTTGTGTACACGAACGAGTCTAGTACAGTGACCCCATCAGGCATTATGTAATTCACTGTATCACCTGCATTGTTTAGTCCAATACCAGTAACACTCTGGTAGAACACAACAAAACCGTAGGCAGGAATAGTAGTTCCTGAGGGGATTGTGTAGGGTCCAGTACCACCTGCAACCAAATCATCTAGCACATAGCCTGAGATGTCGACCTCAACATCCGTCGGGTTATAGAGTTCAATCCATTCCTCACTGTATAATGAATAAGGATCAGCAAGGAATTCGTTGATCAGAACCGGGTCACCATTTGGCAGAGTAACAACATTCGATTCGCCAGGTGTGGGAACGTCGAAGGTCATCCATGTGGATGCCCCATCAGACTCACGTCCATAACTGATGTCGTCAACTGAGCTTGAGTATACAAAGGAGTCAAGGACTGTCACTCCATCAGGCATGATGTAGTTCACGGTGTCCCCTGCATTGTTCAGCCCAATTCCTGTGACAGATTGATAGAACAGAATGAATCCATAGGCTGGGATTGTTGTCCCAGATGGAATTGTGTAGGGTCCGGTTCCTCCATCAGTTAAGTCATCCAACACATAGCTAGAGATGTCTACATCCACATCTAGAGGATTGTAGAGCTCGATCCATTCCTCAGTGTAGAGTGTGTTCGGGTCTGGGAGAAACTCGTTGATGAGGATGAAATCTCCATCATTGGATACTACAACGTTGGATGCGCCTGGTGTTGGAGCATCAAAAGTTATCCAAGTTGGACCACCATCGGTTTCCCGGCCATAACTTATGTCATCGGCTGAACTTGTGTACACGAATGAATCCAATACTGTCACTCCATCTGGCATGATGTAATTGACTGTATCACCAGCGTTGTTAAGAGCCAAACCCGTAGTAGCCTGATCGAAGACAATGAACCCTAATGCAGGGATAGTTGTCCCTGATGGAATAGTGTAGGGTGCAGTTCCACCACCTATCAGGTCATCAAGAACGTAGCCAGAGATATCAACTGGTTCATCCAATGGGTTGTATAGTTCTATCCATTCTCCAGAATACAGAGCATATGGGTCAGGCAGGAACTCATTGATGAGAACTCCATCACCATTCGCCATAGGAATGACGTTGGATGCACCAGGAGTTGGAGTATCAAAAGTTGTCCAGGTCGGACCACCATCTGTCACTCTGCCATAGCTTATGTCATCAGCTGATGATGTATACGTGTAAGAATCGAGAATGGTGACTGCATCAGGGCTGAAGTAGTTCACAGTATCACCAGCATTGTTCAATGCAATACCTGTGAGGCTCTGCGGGAATAGAATGAAGCCTTGAGCCGGAACAAAAGTCCCGGATGGAATCACATAGGCTGCTGTTCCTCCTGTGACAATATCATCAAGGAAGTAGCCAGAAATGTCCACATCCACATCAAGTGGGTTATACAGTTCTATCCACTCCTCTGAGTAGAGCGTATTCGGGTCTGGTAGGAACTCATTGATGACAATGAAATCACCATCGTTTGCACCAGCGCCATTTGCTGCACCAGGTGTGGGAATATCAAAGGTCGTCCAAGTGGATGACCCATCGGTCTCTCGACCATAGCTGATATCGTCTGAAGATGAGCTATAGACATAGGAATCGATAACAGTCAAACCATCAGGCATGATGTAGTTCACTGAATCGCCAGCGTTGTTCAATGCAATTCCAGTTTCACTCTGATAGAACACTATGTATCCGTATGCTGGGATTAGTGTATCAGCAGGAATTGTATAGGGACCTGTACCACCGGAGATCAAGTCATCAAGTACATACCCAGAGATATCAACGGTCTCATCTAGAGGATTGTACAGCTCTATCCATTCTTCACTGTAGAGTGAATAGGGATCAGGCAAGAACTCGTTGATGAGAACTGAGTCACCGTTCGCATACACAATGACATTCTCAGCTCCAGGCGTTGGGACATTGAATGTCATCCATGTGGGTGAACCATCCGATTCTCGACCATAGCTGATATCATTTGTCGATGATGAATAGGTATAGGAATCAATTACAGTAACACCATCTGGCTTTAGGAGATTGACTGTGTCTCCAGCGTTGTTCAAGCCAACACCTGTAGCACCCTGATATAGAACCAGATAACCATATGCAGGAATCACAGTTCCAGCAGGAATAGTGTAAGGACCAGTACCACCAGTTGTGATATCATCGAGGATGTATCCTGAGAGGTCTGCGTCCAGTGCTTGAGGATTGTAGAATTCAACCCATTCCTCAGAGTACAAGACATAGGGGTCTGGGAGAAACTCGTTGATTACTACGAGATCTGAATCTCCACCCTCCTCGGTCATGGCAGTCGCAGGAGCGGACATTAACCCCTCATTGATACTCGTATCAACAGCAGCCACCTCGTAGGTGTATGATGTGAGTGAATCTAGTCCTACATCACTGAATGCGTTCGCAATGACCTGTGATATCAATGACCCATTGCGATATACCCTGTAATGGGATAGGTCCGACTCGATGTTTGCATCCCAGCTCAGGTCGATCTGTGACATGCTGATGGTTGTAGCAGTCAGTCCAGTCACCTGCGTAGGAAGTTCTGAGTCAGGTATCAGGGCGGTATCGAGTCTAATGAAGACATCAACTGAGTAATGGTCGGACCCGGTGTCTGCAGTCTCGGTATCGCCACATGTGGAATTGATCAGTCTGTCAACAAAGAAGTCGTTTACAATGATGTAGTCAATACGCGACATGTAGATAGGATTCTGGTGTCCATAGGTATAACCAGGATCAGTTGGATTCAACGTTCGGAAGACATCTGTGAAATTGTGGGCAGTGGAAGAATACTGGCCATAGACCTCATCATCAGGGTACAACTTCATGGTCATTGGACCGTATCCAAGGTCACCAAGAGGAGCAAGGTCTCCAGTGTCATCTGGCGAGAATGAGTTGAGGTCACCCATATACATGATGGGCACATCGCCAAGATTGTCCATGTAGTTGATGATTCCCTCGGTCTCACGTTCTCTCCGATACTCGTTGGTCTCTCCCGACATGGCTTTGAGGTGTGACCCAAAGATATGGACATCAACTCCATCAATGGTCACAACAGCTTCTACGAAGTCATGTGTGACATCGTAGTCTGAAGCGTCATCGAGAGGAACAATTGGAATCTGATTGAATGCGACTACGGGTAAACGACTCAGAATAGCTGCACCACTGGTCGAGTATCTGATGTCCTGTGCACAGAATCCCACGTATGGGAGTTCGTCAAGGAAGTATGTATTGAACTCATTGACTGCTTGGTTCAGAGTGTAATTCTCATTGTCGTCCCAAGTTCCGGTCTCAGTGAGGACTAGAATATCAGGATTCTCTTCCTTCACAACCTGTTTCCAGTTTGCATTTACACCTGAAGCCTCAATGTTGTAGCTCATGACCTTCAAGGCCTTATCACGATTGTCAACTGTGACTGTATTCCATGCCCAGCCCCAGTTCCAAAATTGGTCTACAGCAATACAGATGATGGTATGCTCTCCGAATGTTGCTTCAGTAGTGTTCCATTCATAAGATGTAGATCGTGATTTCACTTTACCATCAATCAAGATGTAATTACGACGAATACGGCTCTCATCCTCAGCCGTGAACGAGACCGTGACCATACCTGAAACAATCTCACCATCTTCAGGGCTAGTGATTGTGACTGTTGGTGGCGTTCTATCTCTACGCCACCTCCAACGATGTCTACATGCATCAGCAGATGATGTAAAGACAACACTAATCATCAAGAATGATAAGATAAGTAGTAAACCCACTCTTTTTTTGTTCAATTCCCATTTCTCCTCACGCATCTAGAATAATCTAAACCAGATACAAATTCGTCTTGGTCGAGGTTACAAATTAAGATGTTGGT
The DNA here is from genome assembly GCA_016840245.1 of Candidatus Thorarchaeota archaeon. Next base: position 1,015 of record JAEOST010000500.1, on the reverse strand, counting down.
TTCCCTCAAAATGAGTCGCAGCAGACGACCGTTTGCGCAATTAGGAGATTATGGATGGTCGTAATCTCTACTGTGAAGTCGCAACTTCCGGATAATTATCATTCTGTAGACTGCATTCTTCTCAGGGTATTCAATATACTTGTCAACGGTTATTTCCCAATTTAGTTCTGATTCTTGTATGACTTTCTCGAGTATCGGTTCAGTAGTCTTTGACTTATTCACGAAGATACATAGAAGAGCTCCACTCCTCATCTCATACATTACTCGTTCTAGGAACTGTATCTACTTTACTCTATCCCTCTTGTAGAAGTGAAGTATTGAGTCAAGAAGGATGAAATCAAATTCCTCATTGATTGAGAATTCGTACATATCAGCAACTAACCCTGTAAGAGTAAGATCTTCCTGATGTGCTCTACGAAGCATCTGCTCAATACCTAAAGTGGATATATCAACACCAGTTACATTAAAACCTAGTTTCACAAGAGCAAGCGCGTCTCTCCCTTGGCCGCAACCTAAGTCGAGAACCGTTCCTCTTTGCTCGTACTCCTCGAAGAACTGAACTAGCTCAGGATAGGGAGTTCCAAAATAGTCCTCTTCTTGATAGATGCAGTCGTACTTGACCAACACTGATTCCTCATGCACTCTAAATCCTTCGTTGCTTTAAGAGAGTACGTTAGTGGTACTTGGATTTCTGAATGTTTAACGCTCACATTCTTCTTTTCTCAATGTTAACGTCTTCTTGCTCTGATGCAGACGATGAGTACTATCAGCACCATGAAACCACCTGAAATGAAAATCAGTGTCTGTACATCAAATCCAAAGAAACCTGGAGTGGTTGTAGAGGTTGGGGTGGTGTTGGAAGTCATGGACGGGGTGGTACTGGAAGTCATGGACGGGGTAGTTATCGAGGTTACTGTGATGTCTCCTACAGTGATAGTGAATGACATGCTGAGAAACTCACCCATGGTGTCATTCATCCAGATATTCAATCCATAGTTACCTACCTGAAGCAATG
>JAEOST010000499.1 GCA_016840245.1 Candidatus Thorarchaeota archaeon | reverse complement strand
TTCTACCTCTATGTAATGCATTCCAGGGATGCTTGGTTCAACCACAGTAAAGGAGGAGAGGCTACTGACCTCACCATGAACAATGTTGGCTTCCGTGTCGACCCATGTCGTGGCATCCTCCCATGATTCTGAGACAGAGTCCCAATGCATGAGTTTCACATCAGCCTCAGATATGACACTCATTTCATCATACGGAACAGAGATAGTGATAGTTCCAGAGAATGTGCTCGTTGTATGGATGTCGTAGTATGTTCCAGTTGCATAGAACCCTGCAGGAATCATAGGACCATCATCAACCACTTCTACGGTGGTCATTCCAGAGGAATCAATGACTTCAAACTGGACAACCACATCAGTATTTGAGTCCACAAATGCAACATCAGATCCTGTGTCTGTATTCAAAATAGCAAGCTTAGCAAGGAATGCGTCAAAACTTCCGATGTGAGTCTGGGTTGGGAATTCATCGTTGGTGTAACCGCTAACATAGACCCCATCTGTACTGACAGATATGCCAGTTGCTAGGTCAACACCGCTACTTCCAAACTGGTTGGTCCATAATTCATAACCATTGGTGGAGTATTTTCTGGCGAATCCATCACCCAGCCCATTACTGACCTGATCAGGGAGATGCTTTGCAGTGGTGCCACACATATACAGATGACCAGCGAACTTTGAAACCTCAACACCAAGGTCATCTACTGTGGATCCAAACTGATCTATCCACTCAATACTACCAGTAGAGTCAACCTTGAGGATGTATGCGTCAGCCCCACCAAGATGATTCTGCTGGGGAAGAGCAGCTCGTGTGTAACCTACAACATAGACACCTGAAGAGTCTGCGATACAATCTGATGCGTCATCTTCCTCAGCCGTACCATATTGGACAGTCCAGTCTTCAACTCCATCCAATGAACATCGGACCACAAATGCATCTCTTGCACCTATCCAATTTCGCTGGGGTAAGGCACCTGTGCAATAGCCAACAACATAGAGCCCATCTGCAGTTGATGAAACAGATTTTGCGTAGTCATCTCCAGAAGTTCCAAACTGTTCGGTCCAGACAACAACACCATCTGAATCGAATCTACAGAGAAACGCATCATACCCACCCTTTCCAGTGTGGCCAGGTAGAACCCCATCGACACCACCACTAACAAAAACACTTCCATCAAGGAGTGCAATTCCACTGGCGGATTCTCGAGCAGGTCCACCGAACTGATGAGTCCAGAGAATGCCACCATCGAAATCATACTTCCGGATGAATGCGTCAGAAAGGCCAGACCATGACTCTCCAGGGAGTGCTCCATGAACATCGCCTACAACATAGACGCCGCTAGAATCAATTGAGATTCCGTGGATGTTGTCATTACCGGTAGTGCCAAACTGTGAACTCCAAATCTGAGTTCCATCGTGGTCATACTTCACGATTAGTGCATCTCGACCTCCTTTGTTGGTGAATCCCGGCATCGAACCGTCAGTACCTCCAACGAGGTAGACTCCTGTGGAGTGAGTGTGTGCTGTGAGACCCAAATCGAAATCAGGTGTGCCAAACTGACGTACCCATTCAACTCCAGCACCCACGCCATTTCCTCGTAGTTCCACTGTTTCAATGTTGTTCACAGGATCGTTAGATGTGATGGTAAGAATTTCAGAGTAGATGCCCTCATATATAGGCCTGAAAGTTACTTGAATCTCACACTCACCGAGGGGAGAGAGAGTGATATCATCATAGAATTGGAACGTGACGGTTGCTGGATCTGAGTATGTTAGGCCATCCCAAACTATGTATGTGAAGTAATCAGACTCAGCAGTGTGGTCACTTCTAGAGTAAAAGAAGGAACCATCTTGATTCAGTGACACGCTTCCAGAACTTGGTTCTGAAGCAATATATGCCTCAAGAGAGTCTTCTTCCGAGTCGAAGTCATTGCTGAGTACACCTGGAGTAGAAATGGACATGTAACCAGTATATGAAGAATAGAAATCATCATTCGCGATTGGTACTGTATTCAAGGGACCAAGCATGAAATCTTGCTTCACATTCTCTCCAGTAGTCATGACAGTAAGGAATTCAGTGATAGGTTCAGAAAGAGCTCCTCCACTAGCTGTTATGCTGAGAGGTCCATCTGTCGTGACAGGAATGGAATATCCACCCGAAGATGAGGTTATAGCATAATAGTCACCCATCGATGGCATCACGGTAACACCACCAAGACCTTCTCCAAGATCATAGAAGTTATCACCATCTAAATCATCATAGACAACCCCAGTAATGAATGCACCATGCTCAGTAGACAAGCCAATATCTAGTGTTACCTTATTTCCATAGACCCCTATACCAACTTCATTACTATATCCTATGAGTCCAAGAAGTCCTCTTCTATGACCAGGAGAAGCCATCCAAACTTCGTATGCCATCTCAAATTCATCGGGTGAATCAATAACTCCTGTGTATGTTTCATAAATGGCTTCGAAGTTAAAACCTCCAGCATAATCAGAGAGGCTCACACGAGTCCAAGGAGTCACACCCTCTGGTGTGTCATGAGTGAAGTAGTCACGTGTGTACATGTCTTCAGAGTGTGCTCTCGCTACGTCCAACAAGTCGGCATTCATTGTTAGAGGAGGCATTGGCACTACAGTTTCTGAGATTCCCTCTTGCATATCAATACCCAATCTAATCTCTTCAGCCCAAGGATCACTTCGTGCTCTGTTTATCAACTCAAGTATGAGTTGTTCACCAAAGGTAGGACTCCCATGATTATACAACAGAGTCGGATTTGTAGATAGAATACTACTTCTAAGGGGATTTGGCATTGCAGGAACTGGACTTCCTGAACTTGTTTCAAAGTCTATGTCAATGCTATTTCCTGATGCTGAAGCATATGTCGATAACACAATAGAATCACTAAGCCCACCGCCTGATGCAGTGAGTTCGTACGTACCATCAATCGTGACAGGTATTGCATATCCACCTGATGATGAACTAACCGCAGAATATTCACCGATCGATGGCATGATCGTTACTCCGCTAAGACCCTCTCCTGGGTCATAGAAATTGTCACCATCCAAATCGTCGTAGACGACCCCTGAGATGAATGCGCTGAACTCTGAAGACATGCCAATGTCTAAAGTCAGTTTGTTTCCATAGGCCCCAATCCCAATTTCGTTTCCACCGAAATATGATAAACCAAGTAATCCACTTCTATGTGGAGGAGAAGACATCCATAGCTCATACGCAGTCTCAAAATCATCAGCTGAATCAATCATTGTAGTCTGTTGGTATATGTCCTCAAACTTGAAACTCCCAGCATAGTCTGAAAGACTTACGCGTTGATATGCACTCAAACCATCTTGATTGGTATGGGAAAAATAACCCTGTGTGTACATGTCTTCAGAGTGTGCTCGAGCCACTTCCAGTAAGTCATTATTCATTGCCAGTGGAGGTCTCACTTCTAGAGGTTCAGAGAGTCCTTCTTGCAAGTCAAACCCGAGTCTGATTTCTTCAGCCCATGGGTCACTTCGTGCTCTGTTTATCAACTCAAGTATGAATTGTTCACCAGAGATAGGATCTCCATTATCATAGACCTGTGTGGGTGTGATAATCTCAGTTACAGATATTGATACTATAGCAGATGTGGAGGATCTCTCACCATCATTCGCTTCGTAAATGAATTCATCATAACCTACGTATCCTGGAGTAGGGGTGTAAGTGAATGAACCATCTGGATTGAGTGTGAGAGTCCCATGGTCAACATCATCAACCAAGATTGCAGTCAGGCTGTCACCATCGTAGTCATAGTCATTTGCAAGGACTCCGGGAGGATTCATGTGTAGCCATGAGTCGCTTGTAAGACTATAAGATTCTCCTGCAGCCACTGGAGGATTTGACACTGAAACTATATTGAAAGAAAACGCACTTGTTCCATAGGTCATTAATAGATCGATGATTCTCAAATCTGCGTCCCCATTGTTCAATACTGTGAATGTAGAGACCTTCGAGTCACCAATCTCGGTTAGTCCAAAATCAATCATATCCGTACTCACTGCGATTTCTGGATATAGGGTCTCATCAGCAAATGACATTCCTGGCAATGCAATAAGTCCCAACATAATTGCCATAGCGATAACTAGCTTTGTCTTCTTAGGCGACCAATTCAACATGAAGTTGGTATAACGCCATTTCCTCTGCATATTCCCTCTCTCCTCCTGTATCCCCACGCGAAAACGGAGAACACACTACACAAAGCCAAAATGAGTTTAGGGTCAATCAAGACTCGACCACACAACGAGTCGTGACCTCAAAGGTCCAATGCTAGTTTTCGTTACCAAATTGTGTAATTCAATTACGTGTTAAAGCTTTGATATAAATTGTGTTAATCTTAGAACACGTGTTCTAATTTTTTTTAATGATTAAGGATGCCGAAAAAGAGAATCTGCAAAACTACCTCCTACTCTTGAGGCGTCGACGCAATGTCCGATCCGCCTGGAGCCGGTGCTTCCGGAGGATGGTGGAAGTGCCCTTTGAGCGTCCTAGTTTGGTTTTCTCGGTGGTCGCCATCTTGATCATCTCAGGAAGGTGGTGTGGGG
>JAEOST010000498.1 GCA_016840245.1 Candidatus Thorarchaeota archaeon | reverse complement strand
GATGGGATGGGCGCAGGTAACAGAGTTAGATTTAGGACCCTTATCATCATGCACTAAGCTAAGACATCTGAATCTTGAGTCAAACAAGATTACTCAACTTGATCTTGCGCCGCTCAGCCTTTGTTCTAGTCTAGAAAATCTGAATGTCAATGGAAATCCAATAAAAGAGTTAGAAGTACTACCACTATTCGGATGCCCACACCTTGAAGGATTAGATGTACCTAAGAAAACTCGTTTAGGAACTTTGTGTCTTCCAAAAGGTTCTAGGTGGCCTAGTGGATTAGACCCATATCGAAAAAGAATCATTCACCCTAATTTGGAGAAGTTCATCCAGAACGGACAATGGAAGACAATCCTTGATGAGATTAGTATCGCATATCAGAAGCAGAGTCCTCTTGGGAAGTACTTCATCAGGATTGCCTTACTTGAATCAATAGGTCTCGATTATCTCAGAGTCTTTGATGGGGATTTGCTTTCAATACTTCACAGAGTGACCGGTTCTGATTTCGATGAATTTGTGAAACAGTTGCGTCAGTTTTTGATTGAAGGAATCCACACACAAGTTGAAAATGATGGAACAACTCTGTATCTCGATTTGAAAGAAGTTAGTCATATTCCAGAATTAGCTGTTCTGACGCCTCAGATTCTTGAACTTAGAAAGAGGGAAATTGACGAGGTCTCTATTACTGTTCTTGATCGAAAGGTCGACATCAAGAATCTCTGGTTAACCAGTTATTCTCACGATGTTCTATGTGCATTAGAAATGGGAACTGAAATCAGCATTGAAGATCTTGAATCCCTCCAGAAGAGAATGAGGTCATTAGGTTTTACTCTGACTGTAGAGTATGAAAAAAGTGTAGAGACCCCGACTCGCATTTCAGAGGAATTACAAGCCTATGTTTTATTCTCAGCGGAGATGAATAAAGAGAAGTAGACACCCGACCTTCAGATTGGATTCTGAAGAATCGAGTGATATGGATCATTAAATTGAGATAACTCGATCGTAGGTCTCCATCATCAGTTCCACAATCTCAGGGTATTCGACTAGTTTTACTCCAGAGATCAACCGATTTGTTAGACCGCGTTCGTTGACATTCTTCTTGTTTGCATACACTGAGAGACCTTCAATGGGCTTTGAGTCAGGACATCCCTTGTCAGCCATGAAGACACCATCCTGAAGAAGTAGGATACCGATATCATGGCCTCCATTCTTCAACACACTTATTGTCTCTTTCAGACTTGTGCATCTATTTGATAACCATAGTAAGAACTTCATAGACTTCACCTCAAAATGTTACGACAACCTCATTGTCCTCGAATGCCTTAGTTACACCAGCCTCATCAAGAATATTCACGCCCTCCATCAGCTCATCAAGAGAGATATTGCGTTCGTCGAGAGACCTCTTACTGGCAAAGAATTGACCATCAAAGCTTTCGTAGGTAGCCTTGAACATCCGTATTGGCAGATCATGCATTTCCTTCAATAAGGCATAGACACCATCACCCATGAACAACATGGTCGGTTCGTGGTCCATCCCGTACATTCCAATTGATGCTCTCCAACCTTCAAAGTTGAAGATCATACCATAGGGCTTGGACTGAATTAGAATTAGTACATTGCGCTCTGTAAACTCCATTGTCTATCCCTCTACATCGTGAATGTGATGAATCGTTCACACTCGCCCATGATTTCAGCAAGCTCTGTAAGTCCTGAAACTTCAACTCCAGGGATGAAATCTCCACCCCTCTGGTCAAAACCACGAGCGGATGTACAAAGACCGCAAGCTTGAAACTCTACACCCATATCTGCGAGTTCTTGAAACCGATCATTCATTGGTATCTCAGGATCTGGGTCCTGATTCAACTTGGCATTGAAGACAGCATCTACAAAGAGAAAGGCCTTCACTGCATAACCCTTCTCAATGGCTGCCTTAGCTAATTCATGGAAAGTCTCACTGTTCTGGTACGTGTATGGTGAACTCAGCAACAGGACTCCAAGTGTCTTCTTTTCCACCCATTGTCAACTCCAGAATTGTTGCATCGGCATCTTAGATATCTGGTTAAAAATGTAACACAAGGGTCGTTAGTCGAATGTGTAGATGTTACACATACG
>JAEOST010000497.1 GCA_016840245.1 Candidatus Thorarchaeota archaeon | reverse complement strand
CAGGGACTCTCGAACTTGAGAACCATAGATTTCGGAGGCGGCCTTCCTATTGACTACTCAAGCACTTATGCACCCGACCTTATGGAAATTTATGCCCGTTCAATAGTGCAAGGAATCACAGATTCTCTTGGAAAGAGGGATGATACGAAGAACTCACCCAACCTTATGATTGAGTCAGGACGAGGAATTACAGCATCAGGTGCACTCTTACTTGTAAAACCAATTGAGATCAGATCTGTATTCCCACCTATCACAGACTACACTCACCAGGAGTTGGAGAAGGTAGAACATGAGTTCGCAGATAGAATCAGCAATACATCCACTCTAGAAGAGATTTCAGTGATATGGAATGAATTTCACAAGAACTACTCACAGAAATTCTCAAGTCTTAGTGGCATCTATGAGAGTGAGATGTTAATCGGGAAGGTGGAGGGCTTGATCAGAAGGAGATTATCTGAGCTTGGATTCAAAGAGTTCAAGGGATCTGACCTCGTTAGGGACTTCTGGCATCCAGAGCACCTTGTGGTTGGAAACTTCAGCGTCTTCAACAGTATAGCAGATTATGTTCTAGTTGGACAACACTTCCCAATTGCGCCAATAAGAGACCTTCACGTTACTCCAGAAACTACGGTCAGGCTTGTGGACATAACATGTGATTCCGATGGTGAATTCTCACAATTTCATCGAAAATCAACTGATACTGTTTGGTATACAAAGGACGCCAGACCCATAACTATGCCAGGAGGTCAGATGGGGCAAGGGATCCCAATTGGAAATCTTGAAGGGATGAAGGACTCTTACTTTGCCATTGGTCTGATTGGTGCATACCAAGATGCCATCGAAATGGACCATAATCTACTTGGTGACCTACCTGATGTGGAATTGAGATTGAGGGAGGATAACGAGTGGATTGTTAGATGGATCTCAGGTGCTGAGGCAATTGAAGAGATTTTGGAGGACCAAGGTTACAAAGGTCTGAAGATTGGTCGTGACCCATACATGTCCTGAGATGGAAATGTCACCTAGTGAAACCTTAAGACATCATAAGAGATTGTAACCGAGACCTCAATGAACGCTGCAACTGAGTCCAAATTTGAAAGAGTTCGACAGATACTGCAAGGTAAGAGTGTGCTAGTTGCATTTAGCGGTGGAGTGGATAGCTCTGTGCTTGCCCACTTGGTATCAAATACTTCATCTAAAGCTGTTCTCTTAACGGTAATTTCAGAAACTGTTCCGACAGAAGAGAAAACAGGAGCCAAACACGTAGCAAAAGAGATTGGACTACCACATCATTCAGTTAATGTTGAATGGTTAAGTTATGGAAGTCTATCGGAGAATCCTAAAGACAGATGCTATGAGTGTAAGAAGAAGCTATCAGAGGTTTGGTTGGACTATGCATCTAAACAAGGACTAGAACTAGTTGTTGAAGGAACAACTGCAAGTGAACTTGAAGGGTATCGCCCAGGTGCTGAGGCTCTAAAGGAGAGTGGTGTCAGTTCACCATTTCTTTTAGCAGGAATCACTAAACAAGAGATACGAGAGTATGCTAGGGAGAATGGACTATCTATAGCTGACCGACCATCAGGAGCATGCTTGGCAACTAGGTTCCCATACGATACTAAAATCACAGAGAAGATGCTCAGGATGGTTGAGAGTGTCGAGAAATCGGTGAAACAGATATTCAATGTGCAGTGTGTGAGAGCGAGATATCATGGAGACCTCGTGCGAATAGAAGTGGGGTCTCACGAGATAGATAGATTGTATGACTCTGAGAAGATGGCTGAGCTGACTGATATAGTCAAATCTGCCGGCTTTCTCTACGTGACTCTGGATATGCAGGGTTACCGTACAGGTGCAATGGATGAAACTTAGTTTGTAAACTGACTCGATCTAGATACTCGAAACCTCTTTCTCGTTGGTCCATCTTTTGACCATACCATACAGCAGTTCAAGTTGCTCATGTGTCAATCTATTCAGTTTGGATGAAATCCATTTACGCATCATGAATGCGTTCAGATACTCCTCTCTCAGGCGTTCGGTGGCGTTAGACATTGCGCTCTCCTCTCAAATACTAACAGTGACCATTTGAAACCTAGTCATGTAAGTGTTTCGAACTAAGTGGATGCTACTCGATGCAGATCATTTCCTTCTGTGGATGTGAGAGATACTCGCATCCTATCTTAGTGACAAGGATGTCCTCTTCAAGACTCACTTGACCATAGTTCTCAGTAGTCACATAGAGTTCCAGAGTGAAGATATTTCCAGCTTCAACAAGTCCTTTCGGACTATCACCATATCGTTCCCATAGAGGACCTAACAGGGTGCCACCATCGTGTGCATGGCGACCAACCTGATGCCCTAGAGCATGTTGGTATTCCGCATATCCTCCATCCACAACGAATTGTCGCGCTAACGAGTCCACCTCATGTCCCTTAACACCGGGTCGGATGAAGTCACCTGCCGCGCTTATTGCATCCCTGACTGCTTCAAATGCCGTTTGCACCTCATCAGGGATTTCTGAGGGATTACCGAAGAAGAACATTCGTTGAATATCAGAACAATAGTCCTTGTAACGGACTCCAAAGTCAAAGTGTAGAAGGTGGCCAGCCTTCGTTATGTTTTCAGTTGGTCCAGCGTGACCAAACTGCTTGTTGGGTCCTGCGTCAACAGCAGGATTATGGTCTGCATGCCAAGCAGCACCAACTTGGAAGTCCTTCATCTGCTGGTGGAAGAATCGGTAGATATCCAACTCTGTCATTCCTACCTTAACATAGTCCTTTGCTCTATCGAAGATAGTTTCAGTGATATCCACTGCCTTCTTCACGTACTCGATTTCAGTGTGAGTCTTTCGTCCACGAAGTCGTGAAATGATATCCTCTGCACTGACCAAGCGCTCAAGTAAAGGCGTTCCTTTTAGGTAGTCCTTGAGAAGCATGTGCATTCCCACACTGAGCCCATCAGCAGCAACGTCGTTTTTACTGAAGTTAATGGCAATGTGCTTTGGATCGATTCTGAGTAATTCATCTACAAGAGATTGTTTGACACTCTGAGTATAGGGAATAATATTGTCAAAGATTTCCTTGGCCTTAATCCCATCAGTATCAAAGTTACCTACAATAGCAACCTTCTCTCCCTCTTTTGTATAAATGAGAGCGGACTGCCAGACTAAATCAGCACCTAATACTAAATCCAGAACAGGATCAGCCATCTGGGAGGTTTCGCGAACCCACACTAACCAACTGTCAATATTGCACTCTTTCAGTATCTCGCATACTTGATTGCTCTTCTCAACATTTAGGTTGTGGCTCAAGGTAATCCAACTCAACTCCAGAGAAGAGTATGATTCCTTATGAGATTGACTCATTATGGAAATTCTTGGTTGAAGCAAATGATATCATTCTTCTATCAAGAAATTGATAGTTTCCGTTCATTTTCCAGACAGCCGCAATCACTATATCCTAGTTCCCCAT
>JAEOST010000496.1 GCA_016840245.1 Candidatus Thorarchaeota archaeon | reverse complement strand
CCATCTGCTAATCCAGACCAAATTGAACCACTTGGAAACGCAGTACTGTTCATGACTTTATCAAAGTAGAATTCAACATCATACCCTACTTCAGATAGAATTGTATAGTTGACCATCATGAAATCTTGACTGTAAATAGTATTTATGGGAGATTCTATTGTGACGTTAATGTCTTTGATTTCAGCCTTCAAGATGAAGCCATCTACAATTCCATTGTGAGTCGTATCATACGCTCCTGATGTTACAGGGAATGAGCTGGATTGTGTAACACCAGCGATGTAGGTGTTATTCGAGGTGTCAAGGGCAATGGAATAGCCATAATCATAATTTGAACTACCTACAAAGGTAGAATAAAGAAGGGTGGATCCATCAGCACTCAATTTCAAGATGAAGACATCTTGTAATCCATTATGAGTTGTATCATTAGCTCCTCCTTTCATAGGGAAATTACTGGAATGCGTATTCCCAGTGACATATGCATTGTTCGAAGTGTCAAGGGTAATGGAATAGCCATAATCACCACTAATACCACCTATAAAGGTAGAATATAGAAGTGAGGACCCGTCAGCACTCAACTTCAGAATGAAGGCATCTTGGGCTCCATTATTACTTGTATCATATGCTCCTACTGTTGTGGGAAAGATATCAATAGTAAAGGAATACACATAGGTTAACCCAGTGACATAGGTATTATTCGAGCTGTCAAGGGCAATTGAAAAACCAAAATCATGTTCAGACCCACCTACATAGGTAGAATAGAGAAGTGAGGAGCCATCAGCACTCAACTTCAGTATCAGGACATCTGCATTTCCATTGTGGCTTGTATCATTTGCTCCTACCGTCGTAGGGAAATCAACAGAATCGGTTTCTCCAGTGACATAGGCATTATTCGAACTATCAAGGGCAATGGATCGACCAATATCCCAACTCGAACCACCCACAAATGTAGAATAGAGAAGTGAGGAGCCATCAGCACTCAACTTCAGGATGAAGACATCATTACTTCCATTATGAGTTGTATCATTCGCTGCCCCTGTAGTAGGGAAATTACTGGACTCTGTATTTCCAGTGACATATGCATTGTTCATAGTGTCAAGGGCTATGGAACGAGATTCATCATTATTTGAACCACCTACAAAGGTGGAATAAAGAAGGGTAGACCCATCAGCACTCAACTTCAGGATGAAGGCATCATTAATTCCACCATGAGTTGCATTATATGCTAATCCTGTCGTAGGGAAATTACTGGAATACGTATACCCTGTAACATATGCATTGTTCGAAGTGTCAAGGGTAATGGAATAGCCAACGTCACTATCAGAACCGCCTACAAAGGTAGAATAAAGAAGTGTGGACCCGTCAGCACTCAACTTCAGGATGAAGGCATCTCTGTCGCCATTATGAAAGACGTCGTTCGCTCTTAATGTTAGAGGGAATTCACTGGACTCTGTATAACCTGTGACATAGACATTGTTCATAGTGTCAAGGGCTATGGAAAGAGCTTCATCAAGATCAGAACCACCTACAAAGGTGGAATAATGGAGAAACGGATCTATGACAAGAGGCAGGTCTTTGTTGTAGCCATCAGAAATCTGAAAACCGAAACTACAATCATCCACAATACCTAGGATAAACCCACCATCTAGTTCTATTCGACAAGAATGCGAATCTTGGTAGATATAGAGTCCTTCATCAACTAGAAGCCCAAGCTCTGTACTAGCTATTAGTGAACCTTCTTCATCAACTGAGATGCACTCGATATCATCATATCTTAGGTGGATGTCATCTGGATTCCCCCCCGGCCACACTACGAACTCGTATTTGAGACCCCCGTCAGAGACCTTGTAGATAAGGTCGATATTATCATAGAGATTGTTATAGACTATCTCGCTAAAACATCGAGCTCCTGTGAGCCACTTATCAGGATCATTACCAATGAAAAAATTGGAACGATGCGAGAAGATGCCCTGTCCTTGAGGAACCACATCGTTTGCTCCTTCGAAATTCAATGTAACAGTGGTAGACTCTGTTTCCAGAACAGTATGTTCACCCAGTAGATTCACATCTTCATTCTGTGATGAGAGTCGATACAGAACACCAGCGTCTGTGAATCCTATGCCAATCCCTGAAACATCTCCGTAGAACCGAATCTCCTCATTTTCAAGTTGTCCAAGGTTCTCGTAAAACTGAGCTTGCATAGCTTGATGGGCTCTCTCCTTCAATACTGATTCATTCAATGCTTCTGCATCTATTGTATCTTCTGCAATAGTTGACATAACAACAAGAGGTACGACAGTTACAGAGCTCACAATCAGAAGCATACCTAGCATTGCTACTAGGTGCGCATTTGCTAATGGCCTACCCTTCATTTTCCTAAATTCTCCAAATTCTATGCAAATGCACAGTTGGATATATCTGTGTCGAAGCCTAGCAAAAGTGTAGAAGTGTCATCTTATTCCATAGTAACAACAACGTTTCCCAGTTTGCCACCTTGTTCCACAAATCTGTGGACTTCAACCATCTGTTCCAGTAGATATATTCTATCTATGACTGCCTTGATTGTTCCTGTTTCATGAAGCTCTCCAAGCTCAACTAGACGATTAACAGAATAGTTTGCAGTTCCCGCCATCGCTAGCATGTTGTTTTCCCTTGCAGCAGATTCTTCACCTCTAGATACCGACCCGTTCCCTTGGAGATAGATACCGTTCTCATTCAATGAACTCATGCAACCTGAAAAGCGAGTTACACCCACAACGTCGAAGATGACGTCATAGGTTTCACGCCTTTCGGTGAATAACTCCTTCTTGTAATCTATAAGACGGTCAGCCCCAATGGATTCTAGCATGTCAAATTTCCCTCCACTATCCACAGCAGTCACTTCAGCTCCATAGGATTTTGCAAGCTGAACTGCAACAGTTCCTATCGATCCTCCAGCTCCATTAATCAAAACTGTTTGACCTCTCCGGATGTTTGCTTTGCTTATGAAATGGAGTGCCTCGGTTCCCCCAACAGGAATTGTGGAAGCCTCCTCGAATGTCAAGTTAGTTGGCTTTTTTACAACCAATCCCTTTTCAGACATACACTTGTACTCCGCGTAAGCACCCATACCAAGTGCAGTGCATGCGAAAACATGGTCGCCAGGTTTAAACAGCGTCACATCCGTCCCAACTTCTTCTACAATTCCAGCTAGTTGTTGCCCCAGTATTCTTTTACGTGGGCCTCTGATACCAAATCCAAGTCGAATGAGGAGTCGAAACCCAAGACCATAATGAGGGAAATTAAGACCTCTGAGTTCACAGTCCCCTAAGATTACAGTAGTTGCTTGATTCTTGATTAGTATCTCGTTGTCTTTGGGCACAGGTATGATCACTTCTCTGAGCTCCAACACCTCCGGAGGTCCGTATTTTGTACAAACAATTACTCTCATGAGTTTCAACCCAGTTGAATAGAAGCTGCAAATTAGGTCCCGATTATTTAAGTTCTAGCTACTTTCCCTCACTCTTACCGAACCTTTTTGAGAGGGAGTAATATTTGATTCAAACCTGGTCGTGATTGTAT
>JAEOST010000495.1 GCA_016840245.1 Candidatus Thorarchaeota archaeon | reverse complement strand
GGTTCTCTAGCGCATGTCTGTATTCGTCATGTTGCTGCAGAGCCAAGGACAAGTCAAGTGTATGGTGCTCTGGATGGGCTGATATGCAACGTCTGAATGCACTACTTGGGGGTCGAACAACTGCGTGCTTCATCACCAAATCCCATGAGGCTCATGTCTTATTACTTAGCTGGGAACGACAACCTTAAATGTAAAGTCTACTTTACGTAAAGTGAACTTTACATCATAATATGGGTGTGACTGTCTGATCGTCAATAGAATCAAGGAGATTCGTGAACAGCGAATGGCTCAATCGTCTAATCCTGAGAACTGGACTCAAGAAGGCCTTGCACGTCGGTTGAGCGTCACTCGTCAGACTGTGATTTCTATAGAGAAGGGCACATACAATCCCTCTCTTCAACTGGCATTCAAACTAGCCCACGCATTTGAGATGAAAATAGAGGAAATCTTTGAGTATAGAGATGATAAAGATGACGAGAAAAAAACGTAGTATATTAGCAGGTCTAAGTGCAGTGATTCTTGTCCTGATTGTGTTCATCATCACGTGGGTCCTTGACATAACTTCTCTAAGTGGATACATGGGCGCCTTTGGTGGTATGGTAGGCGGAGTCCTTGGTGCCACGTACATGCAGAAGTTCAATGATGAGAGATTCTCTCAAATCGTCAAGGGGTCGACGAGCACCGCATACTGGTTTGTAATAATAGCTCTGCCTCTCAGTTGGATTGTCATAATACTAGCTGAAACAATCACAATACAATTGGTGGTAGGGTTGACCTTTACAATCTGGATGGCGTCCATCATCATCTACTATCTCACGCTGTTCTACCGCTACAAGAGGTGATTTTGTGACAGAAGTTAAGATATCAAACAGGTCTCTATTCATCCTACTCGTCATTCTGGCTTTCTCATGGTTTCTTGGACAATTCATCACCAGCCTCATTTTTCCAGGCTCGTGGTGGCCTCTGTCTCTACCATCAACACTCGTAGGGGTCATTTGGATTACAGTACTACTAGGCTTCATGATATATTCGCAGAGGCTCCGGGATGAGCGTACCATGCAAATCTCTGACAAGTCCTCTCGTAATGGGTTTGCTTTCATTCTCTATGCGATTCCAATTGCAATCGTAGGTCTTTCAGCAACTGAAGTATCCACTGATGTATCACTTGCGTTGCTAATGATATGGATAGGAGCAGTTTCCTTTGCTGGCATATCAGCTCTATACTACTATCGGAAGTAAGTTTGATATCCCCCATCTTCAATGAACTCATTCTAGGGAATATCACGACTGACCATCATCTATGTTCTCTCAGCAGGAACAGGATATTGGAATCGATAATGTCTGGTTTAGACAATGCTCCATGACCGGGGAGTATCCACTCAATGTCAAGTTCTTTCAATCGTTCCAAGTTCCTGATCCATGTTCCAATGCTGATGGAGTCTGGACGTATATACGGGTCCATCCCCTCCAAAATCGCATCGCCTGCAAAGAGAACTTTGGATCGCGGGTGATAGACTGCGATATCTCCTGGAGTGTGTCCCGGAACAGATAGAATCTGAATCTCATCTCCTAGGTTGAGAATAGTATCGTGCGTGATAGTCTGCTCCGGTCTACTCAATATCACCTCTCCCAAAACGTCGTCTGGGTGATACTTCTTTCTGACCCTCTTTGCGATTGTATTCGTAGAGAAATCTCGCTCTGTGTGTATGATTTCCGCAGTATGCTCGTGAGCAATCACAGTAGCGCCATGCTTTCTGATCTCATTCATTCCAAAACAGTGGTCTGTATCCTTGTGAGTGAGGATAAGATACAGATCTTCGGTACCCTTCATTCTTTCCTTCGCGAAATTCCAAATGTACGCCCCTGAGTATGCTGACATTCCTGAATCAATGAAGACGATGGACTCCGGCGTTTGGATGATTCCTGCATTCACACCAATTTTGGCAAAGAAGTGAACAAGTTTGGTGACAATGAAGACACCTGAAACGATTTCTTGTGTCTGTGGATTTCCTACGCCTTGATGAGTCATATGCCAGTAGTTCTCTCGCTCTTATCTTAAGTTAGCGTTAAACGCTATAGAGAACTGACAAAGAAAAATGGTAGTCGGTGGATATCCCTTTCGAGTGCATCT
>JAEOST010000494.1 GCA_016840245.1 Candidatus Thorarchaeota archaeon | reverse complement strand
TGGTACATCAACGAGTTCTACTACTGGGTACTGAACAAGTTCCTGAACTTTGCTGAATGGTATCGTGTCAAGATTGACAACCAAATCATCGATGGAATTGACTTCAAGTCCGCATCAACTGCTAAGGAACTCGGACGTAGAATCCGCTGGTTCGATGACAATGTCGTAGACGGATTTGCAGAGGGTGTTTCCAGCCGCAGCGTTGGAGCCTCTGAGAGTGGTCAGGCTATGCAGACGGGACGAGTGAACGACTATGTATCCGTGATCATCTTCGGACTTGGAATGATGATTCTCGTGGTACTTCTTGCAATGGGGGTAATCTAAGATGCAGTTGGATATCATTGCAGGCCTCGTTTCAGCGGTTCCATTTGGTATACTTCCATTCATGCTCTTGCTGCCATTGATTGGAGCTTTTATTGCCCTAGGTGTTGGGGGGAAGGCCGCTCGATGGTTAACTCTCATAATAACACTGGTTGAGCTAGTGCTTGCAATTGCGCTGGCAATGGCAATTGATCCAGCTTTACAGTTGACTGATCCCACAGGCGGCGAATATGGATGGAACTTTGTAATCGCAAGATTAGGGACTGCAGTAGACGCACCAGTACTCCAACTTCTCTTGGGTATTGATGGTCTCTCAGTAATCATGATTATTCTATCCAATCTAGTCGTGTTCATTGCAGCTATCAGTTCTAATCATATCAAGAAAGCCCCAAGCATGTACTACTCGCTGTTCATGTTCATGCAGACCGGACTCCTTGGAGTATTCATGTCAATTGACCTCTTTGGATTCTTTGTATTCTGGGAACTGGTCCTCATACCCATGTTCTTCATTGTAGGTAAGTGGGGTGAAGAGGGATGCGAGCATGCAGCCATGAAGTTCGTGATCTACACTCACCTTGGTTCAGCAGTCATGGCGATATCATTCTTCGTCCTGTTCTTCCTTGCACCAACTCCAACTTTCAACATGATTGAGCTTCGTGCGATGGGACTTCCTGTTGACGTACAGATTGGATTTGCCCTTGCAGTATTCATGGGTGCAGGTGTCAAACTACCTGTCTTCCCACTGCACAATTGGCTTCCATGGGCTCACGTCAAAGCTCCCACTCCAGGTTCAGTCATCTTGGCTGGAATTCTCCTGAAGATGGGTGGTTATGCATTCATCCGACTAGGTCTCTGGATGGTTCCTGATGGACTTGTCCGTCTTGCAATTCCCTTCGCAGCTCTCGCTGTATTCACGTGTATCTATGCAGCATTCACTGCACTCGCTCAGGAAGACATGAAATCGATGGTGGCGTATACTTCTATCAATCACATGTCATGGGTTCTTCTAGGTGTAGCAATCGCCGCAGTTGGAATTGGTAGTTCTGATCCTGCTGCACAAAGCGCTGCCGCATTAGCACTCAATGGTGCAATATTCATGATGTTCAGTCATGGAACGATCATATCTGTCATGTTCCTTATGGCCGGACAGCTCAAGTATGCTTCCGGCACTCGTGATGTCACAAAGATCAAGGGTCTCATGGCCAAGGCACCAATGATGTCATCTATATTCATTCTGGCATCACTTGCAGCCTTTGGTCTACCTGGATTCAGCGGATTCATTGCTGAAGCACTAACCCTTTTCGGTGCAGTGTCAACTCCTGGATACATCTGGACAGGTGCCATTGGATTTGGTATTTTCATCACTGTAGGCTATCTCCTGTGGACATTGAATAGAATTGTGTTCAGTGATCCTGATCCAGAGATGGAAATCACTGAGGCTCCATGGAGCGACTTGATTGCTCCAATTCTCATGATGATACCTGTATTCCTTCTAGGTATCTGGCCAGACCTTGCCTTAGACCTCTTCAGACAAGTTGTTGACTTCATTATCATTGGAGGTGTTCCATAATGCAACTCGAAGCTATAGTTGATGCCTTTAGGGCATTGATGACTCCCTTTAGAAACCTCTTGCTGTTATTCCCAGCTGATTGGTACGGATCAATTCCAGTGTTGACACTAATTGCATTCTCTATCATTGCATTGGTTGTCGGTATGAGATTTAACCCTCTAATTGTTAGCATAATCGGAGTCATTGTCACAACCATTGAAGTCATCATATTAGATCCAGTTGTGTATGGGTCGTCCTTTGGTGGATTGTTCGTACGTGACGCATTTGCAGATTTCTTCATCTACCTGATACTCATTGTCGCATTCCTTGTTCTACTATCTGCAACTCAGTTTGGTGGCGATAAGGGTGCATACAATTTCTTGTTTATGATTTCATTCGCTGGTGCAATCTGGGTTGTTATGGCAACAGATCTTGTTGCATTGTTCCTGGCTTGGGAACTCATGAGCACACCAACATACATACTGGTTGCTCTCGGTCCTGATAGAGGAGCCCTAGATGGTGCGACCAAATACTTCGTCATGGGTCTCATATCTACCATGTTCATGGTCTTTGGTATTGCCCTTGTCTACGGAATTACTGGTGCAACTGCTCTAGCAGATGTTGCTGTTGGTATCACAGCTGTATGGGCTCAACCAGCATCCTTAGTGACAGAAGCGTATACGCTCCTACTAGCTATGGTGCTCTTTGTCATTGCCTTCGGTTTCAAGGTAGGTATCTTCCCCGGATGGATGTGGGTGCCTGATGCGTATGGTACTGCAGATGGAAGTGTTACTGCCTATCTCGCGGGTGCTACAAAGAAGACCGGAATCAGTGCTTTGGTTCGAATCCTAATGGTCGGTTTCATAGTTGCTCGATTCGAATGGTATGGACTCATCATAGTCGTATCAATCCTGACCATGGTCATTGGTAACTTCATGGCCTTAGCACAGAAGGACATACTGAGAATGCTTGCATACAGTAGTGTTGCCATGATGGGCTATGTATTCATTGGGTTCGCTGTAGCGACTCCCTATGGAATCTCATCAGCTTTCTTCCTGGCGTTCATTCATGCACTCATGAAAGCAGGAGCATTCATACTCATCTTCGCTCTGTCAATTCAACTAAAGAAGCGAATCACCTACGATGAGCTTGCAGGGATGAGTCAAAGGTCTCCAATTATCGCAGGGATGATTGGCATCTTAATGCTCTCACTGGCAGGATTCCCGCCAACTGCAGGATTCACTCCTAAATTCATGGTGTTCATGAGTACCGCAGAGGTTGGCCTTTGGTGGTTGGGTCTTATCGGATTCCTGAATGTTGTCTTCTCACTTGGTTACTACTTACGTGTGTTGAAGGTCGTATACTTCTCTGATCCTGTATCAACTGAGAAGATTACTCTCCCAAGGATTCCAATGTTTGCAGTATTGATCTGTGTTGTTAGCATGATTGTGCTATTCCTATTTCCAGCCGCGATTATTGACCTATCCAATGCCGCTGGTGCAGTTCTACTGCCATAGAAACAACTTAGGGGGTTAAATTGCCCCCTTAGCTTTCTTTTGGAACCTTAATCGTAATTGAGCTTACGATAGAAAACAGGAATCTTTTATTGTAGCTTTAGGTAAAGTTACAGATAGTAACACTGGAGAGAGACAATATGGTTCATTATACTGAATCGCCGTCGTTCGACAAACGAATGGTTGCAGGTTACTACCTGTTTCTCTG
>JAEOST010000493.1 GCA_016840245.1 Candidatus Thorarchaeota archaeon | reverse complement strand
TCAAAGGTTGTCCACAGACTCTGCATGTAAAATCAGTCATAGTTCGTAGTAATGTCATCTGATTTCGAACTCCGTGTTTATTTTGAGGTGGCAAGATGTAGAAGACATGCTTGAACCTCTCCGAGACCGTTTCCATTCATGCAACTCAATTCAAAATATCCTGAAATTAGAGGTTCAGAATCCATGAACGCAGACACTAGACCAGGGTCGATATTTCTCTCCAAATCACACTTGTTCATAATCAATACAAATTGGAGCTTCTTCCCAGGAACCTCTTTGTACTGCGTCTTGATTATGGAAACCCAATTTTTCAAATCCAACAGAGATTGTAGGTCATCAGCAGAGAATACCAACAATACCATTTCAACGCTACCTAATGCGAGTTTGCTGAAATCGCGCAATGCATGAATCGGTAAATCAAGTTGTCCTGCAACATCGACCATAAGGAAAATTCCCTTAGACCCAGTTCCTCCAATCGACTCCACTTTCACAGTTTCAAGTTCTATGAATGGAGTCCGATGGTATTCTTGAGGAATGGAAGAACCATCAAGAGGTGTATCATCCCTCAAAACTCTGACCAATGTTGTTTTACCAACCGCTCCGGACCCAGCAACAAGAACCTTAGTTACCTTAGATTCTTGACCCAAAGTCCTCACCGTTGATTTGTCCCCTAGGGAAGGTGAGTTCGTAGTGTTCGCCATATTGCAGTCCCCGTTGATGTCAAATCCCTTCAAAGCCAAGTAATTCAGTATGGTATGTTTGTTAAATTTCGCATATAAAAGTTAACTATTCTACCATTGTTATATTTTGCGTCTGGGAGCGTCATAGGCTTATTCTACAAGCATAGACGAGTTTTTTCAGAGGATGAATTTGGAAATCCTGAAGAGGAATAAAAGGGCGGCCTTAACATACGGACAATGTCAAGGCCATACATACTATTCAGATAGTTGGAAGTGGAAACAGCTAGATTCGCCTTTGTGACAGGCGGGACCTTTGGGTTCAATCAAAAAGGTGACAGAGTCAACATCACAGTCTGCAAGGATACCAACAACTCTCTGCACGTACCCAGATGTTACACCCTTCTTCATCACCTTGTTGTGCGACCTCCGAAAGAAGTGGGCAAACCCGGTCTTGATAGTGAGTTCAAGAGCTTCTTTGTTTGTGTATGCAAGAGTTAGAATTTGCAAGGACCTAGCATCCTGTACAACTACTGGAATCAGACCTCCACCTTTGACAAAATCGAGATCATCAATACCTATTGTCCTCATAGTCGCACCTCCAATCCCTGCTGACTAAGATACCGTTTCACAACGGGTACTGGATAGTGATTGTAGTGGAAAGACGACGCTGCAAGAGCGGCATCTGCTTTGCCAGCAGTTAGAACTTCAAGAAAACTCTCTGGACCTGCAGCACCTCCAGATGCAATCACAGGAATTCCAACTGACTCAGAGATAGTCTTGGTAAGTTCTAGGTCATATCCATTCTGAGTGCCGTCCTTATCCATAGAGGTCAAGAGGATTTCACCTGCGCCTAGTTGTTCAGCTGTTCTCGCCCAAGCCATAGCATCAAGGCCGGTATCCTTTCTCCCTCCATAGGTATAGACATTGAAGGCGCAGTTGATTCTTCGGGCATCTATCGCAACAACAACACATTGTCTTCCGAATCTCTCTGAAAGCTGCGTTACCAGCGAGGGGGATTCAACAGCAGCGGTATTGATAGATATCTTATCTGCACCATTAGCTAGGAGGACCTGAGCATCGTCAATAGTTCGAATCCCACCACCCACGGTGAAAGGGATGAGTAATTCTGAAGCTATGCTGCGTACAAGTTCATGAAGCGGTCGCCTGCGTTCAACAGAGGCTGTGATGTCCAAATAGACGAGCTCATCAGCACCAACCTCACTATACTGGACACCTAACTCGATAGGATCGCCCGCATCACGAAGTCCGCTGAAGTTGATTCCCTTAACGACTCGATTATTCTCCACGTCAAGACAGGGAATGATTCTCTTTGTCAGAGGCACTTACTGCACCTCCTAGCAGCTGCTATTGCATCGTTCAGTGAGAGTGTACCTTCGTATAGAGACCGTCCGATTACCGCAGCTCCAAAGCCCTTCGAAGAGAGAAACTCTACATCCTCCAAGGAAGTCACACCCCCAGCAATTATGATATCATCCAGATAGGATTCACAGGTATCTGCGAGGTCCCTATCAGGGCCTGTCATAGTGCCATCGTTCTCGACAGAGGTCAGTAGGAAGTTCGATATTCCCTGATCTCTGAAATGCGGGAGAAATTCAGAGTAAGTGGAATCTTCACAGGTCTGCCACCCATTTGCTACAACCTTATCCTGTCTGTAATCTAGGGCAACCACAATTATATCAAACCCATATTATTCACCCAATCGGATGACGAGTTGGGGATTGCGAATTGCTATCGTTCCCAGTATCACTCTGGATATTCCTAGATCTAGAAGATATCTGGCTCTCTTCTCATCGCGAATCCCGCCCCCAAATTGAATTGGAACAGATACAGAGTCCAATAGGTCTCGGAGAATGGATAGATTACTTCCTCGCCCTAGAGTAGCATCGAGATCAATGATATGCAACATTTCAGCTCCCTGATCCACCCATCTCTGAGCGACTTCCAAAGGAGAGCCGAAGTGTGAGTAAGGAAATGTAGTGGATGGTTTCCCCTGATAGATTCGAACGACTTCATTGTTCATGAGATCGATTGCAGGATATATCTCCAATTCATCACCTCCGTACAACCGTCCTGAAATTACTCAGGATCTTGGTTCCAGTCTTTCCTGATTTCTCGGGATGAAATTGGAGACCATACACTGAATCATTTGCTATCACCGAGGGGAAGGGAATACCGTACTCTGTTGTAGCTATGATATTTCTTGCATCTTCAGGTTCCGCGAAGTAAGAATGGACGAAATAGAAGTATGAATTGTCCTCGATATCCGCCAGTAATGGACAATCATTCTCTGAGGTCACAGTATTCCATCCCATGTGTGGTACCTTTTCCAGAGAGGGCAATGATCTA
Source organism: Candidatus Thorarchaeota archaeon (assembly GCA_016840245.1). The sequence continues at coordinate 4,338 of JAEOST010000493.1, read as the reverse complement.
ACTGCACCTGGTATGAGAGCCAGACCATCACCAAGCCCTTCCTCGCTCTTTTCTAGAAGGATCTGCATACCCAGGCAAATACCTAGAAGGATTCCGCCCTGGTCAACAAACTGTCGCAGGGGAGTCTTGTATTCTACAAGGGATTTCACCGCCTGAGAGAAGTTACCTACTCCAGGAATCACCAAAGCATCTACATCTCGTATCTCTCTTGGATTGCTCAGGACTTGAGGTTGAAGTCCAACACGGCGTATGCCACATTGGATACTGAACAGATTTCCAGCCCCATAGTCTAGTATTCCAATGGTCAATCTACAATACCCCCTTGGAACTGGAAGGTGGCGATGCCTCATCACGAATGCAAAGGGCCTGTTTCAAGGCTATGCCTAGACCTTTGAATACAGCCTCCACCTTGTGATGATCATTCATACCATATAGAACCTTGACGTGAATAGTTGCAGATAGGGAGGAGGCAAGTGAACTAATGAAGTGTTCAATGTCCTCAACTGCTGTATCTTCGATTCTTCCGGATTGCACTCCAAGATCAATGACAGAGTAGGGCCTGTAACTGATATCCACTGAGACCAAAGCAAGAGAATCGTCCATAGGTACAATGGCATGGCCATAACGGACGATTGTGTTGATGTCTTTCAGACTCTCTTTGATTGTCCGACCTAAACAGAGGGCAACATCTTCTACAATATGATGGAGAAGGTCACCACGTGCGGTCACAGTCAAGTTGAATCCACTGTGTACCGTCATAGATGTGATCATGTGTTGCATGAACTTTGGCTCCATCTCCAGAACCGCACTACCAGAACCATCAATCAAGACGGATACACTCACATCAGTTTCAAGGGTCGTTCTACTGAGCTGGGACTGTCTCATTGAAGGAGCACCTCCTTGAAACAGCCCACGACTCTATCAAGCTCATCAGAGGGGGGAACTGTGACCCTGACCAAGTTTCGGTTTGTATTGACCCAGTCAACATCGCGTATCTTGATACCTAGTTGTTGTAGACTCTCCACAAAGAGTCGAGATGTTTGAGGAATCTCTAAGAGGAGAAAATTTGCAGAGGAAGGGTATACCCTGATATCTGGAATCTTCCTCAGTTCTTGACACAGTTGTTCACGTGTCCTTTGAACATCTACGATACTCTTGGAGACCTCCTCCAATCTTTCAAGCAACATGATTGCGACTTTGAGAGAAGAGGTGCAGACAGGATAGGGTAATAGTAGTCTGGACCTTATCTCTTCAGCAAGTTTGCTGTTCATGACGGCATATCCCACCCTTAGTCCAGCTATTCCAAATGCTTTGGAGAAGGTTCTCAGTACAATGAGGTTCTCAAACTCGTTTGTCATATCCACTAGGGATTCTCCGCTAAACTCAACATATGCTTCGTCCAGCACAATAAGACCATTGGTAGATTCTACTATGGTCCGAACGTTATCCCTCGAGAATTGATTTCCTGATGGATTATTGGGTGAACATAGGAATACAACCTCATTAGATCCATTTAGAGAGTCTATGACCATATCGAGGTCTAGAGTGAAATCATCATTCAGATCTAGCGAGAGTATCCTACGTTTGTGGGCATTCAGACACTTTCTATACATCGAGAACGTTGGTTCAATCAATACTGCATCTGTCAGAGATGTCATTACAGGCCCTGCAATGAGATTGATGATGTCATCCCCACCAGCTCCAACCAAAATCTGCATAGAATCAACTCCAAGGTAGTCCGATAGGGATTTCCTGAAATCTAATTCAAGTTGGTCCGAGTAAATTCGTGGATCGATGGAACCTGCAGCTTCTAGGAGAATCTCTTGTAAGAAGGACAATGGAAGTGAGAGGTTCTCATTGCTATCCAAATTCAGAATTGAAGCATTCAAGTCTCAAACCTCCCTCGTATAGCTCTTGCGTGATTTTCAAGACCTTCAGCTTCTGCTAGTACACACATAGAATCTGCAACAGGCTCTAGTGCAGTCTTGGTAGATTCAGCTATTCTAACGATTCGCACAAAGTCAAGAACTGAAAGTCCTGAACAGGTTGCTGAAAATCCCTGAGTGGGAAGTACATGATTCACACCCAGACCATAGTCACTTGCTGCAACAGGAGTGTAGTTACCCAGGAGGATAACTCCGGCTGATTCTATCTGATTGGATACTTCTCTGGCATCAGACGTCATTATCTGAAGGTGCTCTGCTCCAAACAGGTTTGCAAACTGTATACACTCTTCTAGGCTCTCGAGATAGTAGATACCACCATTCTTCTTCAGAGATGCTTCAATAATTTCCTTCCTAGGAGAAGCAGGAAGAAGAGCAGTGATTGCTCCTGCAACACTGTTGCAGAGTTCTTTGGATGTTGCCACTAAGACTGATACTGCATCAGCACCATGTTCTGCTTGAGAAATCATATCAAGAGCGATCGAACTAACAGATGCGGTTTCATCGGCGATTACTAAGACTTCACTCGGACCTGCTGGCATGTCAATCAGAGTTTGTTTTGCAACTACTTTCTTTGCCTCAGCGACGTACATGTTCCCTGGGCCTACTATCTTCTGAACAGGGGAGATTGTTTCTGTCCCATATGCAAGCGCTGCGATTGCTTGTGCTCCTCCAACTTGGTAGACCTCTTTGACACCACACATATCTGCAGCAACGAGAGTAAGTGCATGTACTCCCTCACTCTTTGGGGGTGTACAAACAACTATTCTTCGAACTCCTGCAACCTGAGCTGGTATAGCACACATCAATAGAGAACTTGGATATGCAGCCTCCCCACCGGGGACGTAACAACCAACATCCCTCAGAGGACGATACGTATTCTCTACATTAGTTCCTTCGATGTCAAGTGAGAAAGAAATTCTTTCCAGCATCTTCTCAGATACAATTCGTAGCTTGGATGACAATTCTTCAAGGGCAAGTACATGTTCTTTACTTACTTGAGAGTAGGCTTCCTTAAACGAATCAACAGGAATCTTGAGTTGGCCTTGAGTCAGATGGATCTTGTCAATCCATCGAGTGAAATCAAGAATCGCCTTGTCACCTTGGTTTCTCACACGATTGATGATGCTTCGTACCTTCTGTTTGACCGCACATGATGGAAGATTTCGTGTATTTCTTCCAGCTAGGAGAACCAGTTCTTCACTGGCTGTTCTAACCTCTACAACTGGTGTTTCAACCATTAGCTGGTCCTCCTTTACGTATAGTCTCCAGAGGTAATACTTGACGAGGTTCGTAGACCACGAGACCCTGTGCCAACCTCCTCAGAGTAGGAACTAATTCTAGAAAACGTGCTCTATCAACAACTGTGTTTACCGCTACCCAATTGTCATCTGATAGAGGACAGATCGAGGGATTCTGCAGAGCGGGTAGCTCTGATAGAAGTTCATCTAGATGATTCCGCTCCACATTGGCAAAGATGTGGAGCTTCTGTCGGGCATCGACTACTCCTCTTAGGAGGGTCATTACATCGAAGATCTTCTCCCTTTTCTGCGAGTCTTTCAATGATTCTTTGTTCGCGATTAGAACCGCGGTTGACTCCATTAGAACTTCAATAATTTTGAGCCCGTTCTGCTGAAGAGATGTACCTGTATCTACGACTTCAATTATCGCGTCTGCCATGGCAGGGGGTTTTGCCTCTGTCGCACCGAATGAAAGGTACACTCCAACCTGTATGTTGGTTCCCTTCTTCCACCAAGGTGTCACAATCACTGGTTCAGAATCACCGAACAATTCTCGGTATGCAGGATTATTCTGAATAGCCTCTGTTGCGATGGTTAGATATTCCGTGAACAGACGAAGTGGTCTACCTGTTTCACCATAGACTTTGATCAAGTCTGTAAGTGATTCAACTCCTTCCAGAGCCTCTGGAATAGCTACTACTAGGCGAACCTTTGAGTACTCTAAATCCAGTATAACCTCCACATCGCTCTTTGTTTCACTCAACCAATCCTTACCTGTAACTCCAACGTCCTGAAGCCCCTCCGCAACAAAGGTTGGGATTTCCTGAGGCCTCAGGACTCTTACTTCCATATGATGGTCGTTAATGATAGGGGTGTAGGTTCTCTCCTGACCGGAGATGTTGTATCCTGCACGTGCAAAGGTATTCAGTGTTGCTTTACTTAGGTGTCCGTTAGGAATTGCTAGTTTTACCTTATTCATACCCATCACCATCTCTTTAGGAAATTTGGTGAAAAGAAGTCCAGAGCAAAGGTGCAGCCTAGAATCGTCTGAACAAATGACTCTGAAACAAGAAGTAAATGGAGTAGACTCTAGGAAGGGGGTTCGTGTGTCTACAGGGCAATTAGTTGCAGCCTGGATGAACGCAACCGCCTCT
>JAEOST010000492.1 GCA_016840245.1 Candidatus Thorarchaeota archaeon | reverse complement strand
CCTCGCAGTTTTCAAGAGGAGTCAGATCGATCTTGGTCAGGCGATTTCCTGCAATATCCAGACTTGAAAGACTGTCAGCATTCCCAAGAGCCGATAGGTCCAACTGGATTATCTTATTCATCGCAAGTCCAAGTCTTCTTAGTTCCTGACAGGAAGATAGACCTGACAGATCAATCGATTCTAGCTGGTTGCCACCCAATCTAAGGATTCTGAAATCTGGACAGTTACTGAGAGGTTCAATATCTATAGCCTGAATCTGATTGTGATGAAGGTAGAGGAATTTCAGCTTTGCACAGCTCGACAGTGGTCCTATGTCAATTTCAGATATCTTGTTGTACATGAGATTCAACTGAAGAAGATTGGTGCAGGATGATAAGGGCGTTAGATCAACTTCAGCAAGCTTGTTGTTTTCGATCTCGAGTGTCTTAAGGCTAGTACAGTTTACCAATGGACCAAGGTTAAGTGAGAGAAGGTTATTGTTGAAGAGTCTAAGACGTCTTAGTTTTCCAGCCTTTGTGAGGGGTTCTAAATCGACCGACTCGAACTGATTCGTTCCTAGGTTTAGCTCTTGCAGGTTCGGACACTCTGCGAGTGGGGTTAGGTCTATTGTCTTCAGTTGATTCTTGAAAAGACTGAACCGCTCAAGTGTGGGATATCCTGCCAAGGCGGACAGGTCAATCTCCTCTAATGCGTTACTCCCCAAGTTGATTTCATAGATTTCGGGAAACTGAACAATCGAAGCGAGATCCACAGAAACGACTTTCTTCTTGGAAAGGTCCAAAGTATCCTCTTCCTCATAGTCGAATTCAATCTCACGTTCCAGACCTTCTTTATCGATGTATTTCACAACCGGGTCTTCCATACATAGTTCCTCTTTTGTTCTTGAACAATGAATACAACACGTACATTGTGCTATTCAAGGTTGCCGGAACTGAAAAATCACAATTTCGTCAATGAGTTATCTTTTTTAATGATGAAGAAGCGCCCTCGACCATCTTGTCATGGAGATGAAAGATAATTGGAGAAGAAGACTTTAGGTATTCTATTGAACACCTCACCGTATACGTATCAAAACTCGCATACGTTCTATGATCTGTGCAAGGCAGCACTAAGCAAGGGATATGGTGTGAAGGTGTTCCTCTTTGTTGATGGTGTGAATAATGCGAAGCTCAATCAGGACCCAGACCCCGACCGACCGATGGAGGAGAAGTTCCAAGAACTAGCTGATGAGGGAGTTCAATTCCAAGCCTGCGGTCTATGTACTTCTGCTAGAGGATTTGAACAGGGTGGTTCTGATTTCATTCCTGGTGTAGAGGTCTCAGGACTGACCGAGTTCGCGGAGATTGTTGGAGAAGTGGACAGGTTCGTTACCCTGACAATGTAGGAGAGATAATGATGGAGTTTACAGAAAGACCAGTTTTAGTCCTTGTATCAAGCCGACCCTTCGGAAAAATCATGGCCGCTGAGGGGTGGCGTGCAGCAGTAGGAATGTTCGGGATGGATCATGAACCCCAGTTACTTTTCATCAGTGATGGAGTCTATGGGCTAATGAAGGACCAGGACATCATGCACATTCGGATGTTTAAATCGACATTCGAGAGCTTTGATGGAAGAATCTGTGCCAGTAAAAAATCTCTTGAAGAGAGAAGCATTTCATCTGACGAAATCTTTGAGAACGTGGAAATCCTCGGCGAAGAAGATGTTGCCAAGGCATTTGTAGACAATGAAATTGTGGTAACATTCTAGGGAGGTTATGAAATGAAGTATCTAATTTGGCTATCAAATCAGTGCACTAGTGTAAGAGAAATCGTTGAAGCACTAAGAACACAAGACATCGAAACTGACCTCCTTCTTGTACAGGATGGTGTTTATCTTGCTGACAAGGGCTGTCCACATGCAATTGAAATCAGTGACCTGAATGTGAAGGTGCATGCATCAAAGCATCACATTGCAGAACGAGGAATTGGTGCGAGGTTGGTTGTAAAAGTGAACGAGGTGGAGTATCCTGAGATGGTTGATCTTCTCATGGAGAAATATGACAAAATAATTGCTTTGTAGAGGTGTGTTACAATGACGGAGAAAATCTATGTGATAAGCTGCAGTCAAGACCTAGAGAGTCTAGGTATGGACCGCTTGAGAACCGCAGTAGAAGGAATGGAGGAGAGAACACTTTCCCTGGACTGGTCCAACGTGCGACTTGTTCCAGTAATTGCGGCTGAGAAGATAGCCTTCACAGAAGGCGAGACAAGCTTTGTGCCAATCAAGCCAATTGAAATTCCTGCAAACTCAGTAGTCTTCCAATCCTATTATGGAGTCAATGGCATGGGACATCTCTCGTGCATAGGCTCTCAGGAATTCAAGAGACCGGACGAGGACAGGACAGCTGACATGTCGATGTTTAGATCGAGAATCAAGGCATCCGTTCTGAAGGGCGACCTACTCGGTCAAGTGTTGATTGTATCTGGTAAGTAGAACTCAATATTCACAATCATTCCATCGAGCAAACCTCGGTGGAATGATTTCATTCATTTTCCCATTTCTAGTAAAATCAATCGTTTGACAAGTTTATAACCCTTCAATTCTACCTTTGGGAAACGCGTCTACGAGGGAGAATGCTGGTAGCTACAAGCATGCCAATCAATTCTACTTTGTAGTTTTGTAAGAGGTTTACAACATGAATAAGAACAAGAAACTGTTGAGCGTACTTCTTTCTATTCTATTTCTAACTGCGCCGCTAGGAATAGCAGCATTTTCGGGAAGTATTACAACAGTAACAGATTTTGCGATTCCGGCTGCTGATTATGATTTCCATAATCGCCGGAGTCCCATTGATATACTCGTCTATAATGAGTATAGTGATCTGTCTTCAGGTGGAGAATGGGAGAATACCATGAGTGCCATACTCGAGGTCTATGGTCCTGCATTCGAATATACGAACCTGACAGACTATAATCAACTTGGAACTATGTTAGATGATGTTGATGTCTTTCTCATTCCAGAACAAGAAACAGCTTCAGTACCTCAATCTGAAACGATTGGAACAGCTTGGGCTGGTATCCTTTCAGATTTCGTGGATACTGGAGGTGTATTGATCTCTCTTGACGGAGGGTCAAGTGTCGGACAGGTAGGAGCAAAGATTCTGAATGCTACGAATCTTCTGAAGACCTACAATGAGTCAGTGGTCACCTCGCTTGGAATCAATGTTGTGAACACAACTGATCCATTGGCATTTGAAGTCGCCCCATCATTTCCTGCATCTAATGCAATGATCGCTGTAGATGTGACAGACGGTGACATCGTCTTTGAACATGGCACTTCTAATAAAGCAGTAGTCGTCCACAAGATGATGGGTCAAGGACATATTGTCTTGATAGGAAACGACTTCCACACCCCGGATGCAAATGTGAAAGACCTACTTGCTAATGCGATTAGGCTGACGAGATTGGCAGTCTTTGACAACACGCATTTACAACAGACCACTCCACTTCTCAATCTAGATGTGTTGGGTCTGGAACTTCTAGACCATGGATTCGCTGTTGCGACAATGGATAACTGGGATGACTCCTTGGTTCAGCGTTGTGACGTATTTGTAGTTCCAAACACCTCAACAGGTACAATGCCATTCAGCACACATGAAATAGACATCCTT
>JAEOST010000491.1 GCA_016840245.1 Candidatus Thorarchaeota archaeon | reverse complement strand
AGAAATGAAGGCGGGAGGGGGTCAGGAATTCTGTACTTCAAGGGGTTTAAGTGTGCATGACTAATATTATACTTGGAGGATAGAATTTGTCAGAAAGCAAGACGACGTACTATGCAGCCCTACTGATCGCATTGTTGCTCATCATCTTTGGTGTTTACTCAATTATCAATCTGCTAATTTCGCTTCCACATATTGGTACATACATCTATGGTAACGCTCTTACTATGTTCCTGTTCGCCGGATTACCGGCAATAATCATTGGACTAATCGTAGCAGTAAGAGCCTACAAGAGAAGATAAACACGCGAAGTAAGTGGCCAAAAATGATTGGTACCCGGTGGTGGCGTCCCACCGGGTCACAGAAGTAGAATATCAGGTCAATCGATTTGCTGCATCAATCCAAGTCTGAATCTTCTTCTTGGTGAACTTGTATCCAGCTGGTACCCTCACGTCACCCTCATCGAGTGCGGTTAGGATCTTCTCATAGATGTCCTCAGCAGATGCATCACCCAGGGTCTTGAGATCGGTTATTCCTGTGGCAAACACGATTGCTTCAGCATCTTCCTCGGACACCTCATCCATCCACGCAAAACGACTCATAGCAATCCATCGCTCAGCCTGTTCCTTGTTGACATCAGTCACTTCAGCAACTTTGTCAACATCAGCCACCATGAGATCAGCAACTGTAGCGATACCTGCTGCCTTGAGCTCCTTCCCATAGACCTCACCAATCCCTTCAATAGTCTCGATGGGTAATTTGGAAATTTCAGCAGCGGGAGCTTCAACTGCAGGAACATACTCGTCAGCGTGTTCCTTTTCCTCAGGTTCTGGCTCTGGTTCAGGTACAGCCTTTGGTTTCGGCTTTTTCTTTTCAGCTGGTTCGAACTCATCAGCTATATCCATTATGCATGCGTAGACAAAGAGCAACGCAGCGACCCCAAAGACAACATAAGATATTGTGGCGTCGATAGGTCTGATCACAAAATAGGCCACGATGGCCAAGATAGCGCCAATGATGATTGCAATCACTGCTCGTCTATCACTCAGAATTCCCGGACTCATGAATATCCATCTCCGGAAATCCAATGCCCAGTCAAAGATAATAATTCACCGATGACGCATAATGTACTATGAAGACCTACCATTTGCTCCTTGGCCCATGAGATATTCAGCGAAATTTATCTCTGACACTAATTGCTCTTCATCTTCGCACTGTGTAATGAGTTCTTTCTGAATTGCTTCTAATACAAGAGTACACCCTCGTGATTCAGAAACTCCGAACTTGGCCACTCCACGAGCAAGGAGGATTGGTTTCGAGCAGTGTTTTGTTTCCTCAGCAAGCATCAGTTCTTCCAGAGGTCGATATTTTCGTGGGAAATCTTTGGATGTAGCAACCTTGTAGAAACTGTTCAGATGACCATCCATCGTGGTCTGATAGATGTAGTCCAGCATCTCAGTGACCTTCTCATCCAATACTTCAGATGGCCTCGGACCGTCAAACAGGTCATCCAGGTATGTTCCGACCTGCATCGCATATGCCTCCATCTTTCTGTTGTGGTCTAAAGATGCCGAACGAACTGTGATAAATGCACAGATGAGGTTGCGAGTCTGAACAGCTCGGATTATGTCAGATATTGGAACGACTTGGACTGCTTCCTGGTCAAGCATTTCAAATTCCTCTCTGAAGTGCGTGACAGCAGATATGAAAGCAGCAACAATTCCCTCTTCAAATCCACCTTTAACTATTCGAGAGTATACCGGGATACCACTCTTCTTGTGCATGACGATGACACCGATGATGTTGTCAGCGTCATCGAAGCGGCGTTTATTGGCTACGTCAATGGCTATCTGAGATCTCCTTCTCCGTTGATAGATTCGACCTACAATCAAGAGCGCTATGATAGATACGCCTGCAGTACTCCCTGCAGTAACTATCGGACCCATTCTATCACCGAAGCTGATATTCTTGAAGAAAGGTTGAGAATAGATGTCTTCGGAAAATTCGTAGTTATCTTTGTCTATACGAATCTCAAGTAGATATTCTGAATCATCCGAATACAATGGGAAGGAATGGTAGGCAGAGTATACCCCTGGTGTGTCGGTCTCTTGCATTGTTACAGAATCGCCGGCTCCTGTCAAAGACATCCTAAACGAAACTTCGGCTCCGGTCACAGGATTTGTAGTTCCTTCTTCTGTAAGATTGACTAACAGTTCAAACGTCTGACCTTCAACTGCAGTATTGTCGGAAAGGAGTTCAACATGAATAGGGATAGATTCAACCTCGAGTGAGAACTCAACCAACCCACTTGAATACCCATCCAGATGAGCATCTATTGTAAATGTCCATGAACCAACTCTCTCAGGAATTATCGTAAGAAGGTAGCCATTACTTTGAGGCACATATGACCATGAGATATTCCTGTTAGGAAGTGGATGTAAATCGATTGCTGCACCAGACACATTCAAGCTTGTATCAGTCCTCTCAAAGAAGACCAGCAGTTCATATTCTCCCTGGGAGAAGATCATTGACCCTGATGTCTGCCCGTCAAGAACTTTCAAGATTGTTGGGATTCTTCTCGCTCCAAGAGTGAAGGTGACATAACCATTCTGATACCCACTCTTACTTGCCTTGAAGATCACATCAAAGGTCCCAACATCTAGAGGTGTGATAGTTACTTGATAGTAGCCATTCCCCAGGTCATCAAACTCTGAGAATTCAACTCCTGTGGGAGGATTCTGAATTGCTAATGTACCGGTATCTAACGCATTCAAATCTTCATCCTGAAACAGTAGAGTGACCGTGAAGGTCTGGTCTAACGAAATGGTGGTGCTTGTATTGAGTGATGTTAGACTTGTAGCAATTGCCGTTGCAGTGAGTGTGAAGAGGACAAACTGT
>JAEOST010000490.1 GCA_016840245.1 Candidatus Thorarchaeota archaeon | reverse complement strand
GCACGAGCTATGAGAAGTAACAGCTCTGTTCCTACATGGGCGGTTGTAAAGACTGGTGGTAAGGTGCGAAGGACTCCAAAGCAGCGGAATTGGCGTGAAACTAAGCTGAAACCATAGTAGGTGAGCGTAAATGGCTGAAGATGAGAAAGTTATTGATACCTCTGAAGAAGAAACAGAACCAGAGGTAACCGAAGAGGAAGAAGTCGAAGCGCCCACCGAGGAACTGGAGGATGACGCAGAGGAAGAAGCTCCAGTTGAAGAGGCTCCTGTTGAGGAGATTGAAGAAGAGGAGATTATTGATGAACGTATCTATACCGTTCCTCTTCGAAAGGCATACTGGACAGGAAGTAGACTTCGTCGTGCAAATAGAGCAATCAGAATTCTAAAAGAATTCGTTGAGAGGCACATGAAGCCTGAAGAATTACTAATTCGACCAGAGGTCAATGAAAGAATCTGGACCCGCGGTATTCAGAAGCCTCCACGCAGAATCAGGATACGAGCGACTAAGAACGCAGACAATCTGGTTCGCGTCTATCTTGCGGAGGGATAGTCCTCATTGATCGCCCGGACGGATTTCGAGGGCGATTCAAACGTAGGAGCATTTGGAATCGCCACGGACAAGTTTGTATTTGTATCACCAAACATGTCTGAGAAGGCACTTCAAACGATTGAGAAGGCTTTCAATCTTCCACTAGTTCAATCTACCATAGCAACACTTGATGTAATTGGATTAGTGACTGCAGGAAACTCCAATGGAATTCTTGTACCATATACCACAAGCGATGAAGAACTTGCTAGTCTTAAGCAGCATACCGATATCAAAATCGATTGGATTGACAGTAAGATGACAGCACTTGGCACCATAGTACTTGCCAATGATAAAGGTGCGATTTGTCATCCTGAATTCGATTCAAAGGATATTGAAAAAATGGCAGATGTGCTGGATGTCGAAGTCGTCAGGGGGACTATTGCTAAGTTACCAATAGTTGGAGCGAATGCAGCAACTACGAATCATGGTGCCGTTGTTCATCCAATGGCTACAGATGATGAGATTGAAGTTGTGACAGATTTACTAAATATTCATGTTGAGGTTGGTACTGTCAACAGAGGTAGCCCATATACAAGTCTGGGCGTTATTGCCAATGTAGACGGAATGATTGCGGGCTCAGAAACAACTGGGGTGGAGCTCGCTCACATATCACAAGTACTAGGGTTTGTCTAACGAGGTGTAAAAGGATGAGTACAAAGGTCTGGCGAGTAAACGGAAATTACCGGAAGAACAAGAGAACATTTACTTTCAGTAAGGAGATAATAGCAACAAAAGAGTCCCATGTGAGAGAGAAGATTCTCTCAGAGTTAGGTAGCCGCCCTCGAGTGCAGCGAAGGTATATTGAATTCACAGAGATTAAGGAGATAAAACCAGAAGAGGTTACAAACCTCGATTTGAGGAAGCTGCTTGGTCTGGAGAGCGAATTCTCATGACTGAAGATCCAAGAAAAGCCATTGAGCAGCTATACAGCGAGCAAATGCGATTAGAATCGGCCATACCAATTGTACAGCAGAATCTGAAACTCTACGAGGGAGTTCTATCCAATCTCAAAACTGGTCATATGGTTTTAGAGGAGCTTGAAGGCAAGGAAGAAGGCGAAGAGATGCTCATGAGCGTAGGAGGAGGAATCCTCGTGAAAGCGAAACTCATCGATCCGGTCACAGTGAATAGAGTAATTGGAAAAAGCGTGACGATACAGCAGACCCGAGAAGAAGCAAAGAAAGACCTTCAGGAAGCAATTACAGATTATGAGAGCAAGTATGAAACAGAGGCCAAGAGATACTCGGAACTTGTCACATATCACAACCAAGTGAGTACACGGCTGCAACAACTTGTGGCTCTAGTTCAGGGCCAGGAGGAGTAGCCTATTGTTTGACAAGCTACGTAGTGCTCTGGACGTAGCCGTGACAAAAGCAACCACAAAGGAGCTCACAGAGAAGAATCTCAGCAATGCAGTCTGGGAACTTCAATTGGTACTTATTCAAAATGATGTGGCTGTTGAAGTTGCAGAGCGCATCTGCGAATTGACAAAGGAGAGAGTTCTTGGGTCTAGAACAGGTATATTGGAGAAGACAGCCAAGTTCTTCAAACAAGCAATATACGAGTCGGTACTTGAAGTCCTCACACCTGAACAGCCATTGAATCCTCTTGAGTTTGCAGCTGAAAACAAGGCAAAGGGCGAACCAACATCAATCATGTTTGTTGGTGTAAATGGTACTGGTAAGACAACAACCCTCGCAAAGATGGCATATCTCTTCAAACAGAACGGGTTCTCTGTTGTAATAGTAGCAGGAGATACATTTCGAGCAGGAAGTATCGAACAACTTGAACGCCATGCACAGACCCTTGGAATTCGGGTGATAAAACAAGATTATGGTGCAGATGCAGCTGCTGTTGCCTATGATGGTGTTGCACATGCGGCCGCTAAACACATCGATATAGTGCTAATCGATACTGCAGGTAGGATGCAAAGTAACAAGAACCTACTTGAAGAGATGAAGAAGATAGCTCGAGTAGCTGAACCCAGCCTGAAAATCTTCATAGGTGATGCGTTAGCAGGAAATGATGCCCTTTCTCAAGCTCAGAAGTTTCACGATGCCATAGGTATAGATGGGGCAATTCTAACGAAAGTAGATGCAGATCCTTCTGGAGGCGCTGCTTTGTCGATATCGTATGTTACTGGAAGACCTGTCGTCTACGTGGGTGTGGGTCAAACATACGAAGACCTCAAACTCTTCGATTCTGAGTGGTTTGCTAAGAGAATTGCAGGTATTGAATAAAACCAACCATTTTATTAACTCGTAGAAATGATGCGGCATCAAACCTGATTTGGGGTATCCTGAATGAGTCTGAAGGGTAGAAGCTTTATTGATTTGGCTGATTTCGAGCGATTCGAATTGAGGCGAATATTGGACACTGCACATGACCTGAAGAGGATGCAGAAACGAGGAGAACCACATGAACTATTGAAGGGAAAGTCATTGGCGATGATCTTCATGAAGTCATCGACAAGAACCAGAGTTTCTTTCGAGGTTGGAATGACTCAACTTGGTGGACATGCCCTCTATCTTCAACCTAGCGGGACACAGCTAGGAAGGGGCGAAACAATAGGAGATACAGCTCAAGTCCTGAGTAGATATTGTGATGCAATTATGGCTCGTGTATTTGCACACAGTGAGGTGGCAGGATTAGCTGAACACGCTACAGTACCTGTTGTCAATGGTCTCTCTGATTACAACCACCCCTGCCAAATCATGGCTGATATGCAGACAATTGAAGAGCATAAGGGAAACCTCGAAGGTTTGAAAATATCTTATGTTGGAGATTCCAATAATGTCAGCAACTCAATCATGCAAGGCTGTACGATTATGGGAATGGATGTGAGTATTGGGTCACCCAAGGGTTATACTCCCACTGATGACATAATGAAGAAAGCCTCAGACCTGAGTAAGAGGTATGAAACAACAATGACTGTTGTCAATGACCCTATTGAGGCTGTTACAGGTGCAGATATCATCTATACAGATACGTTCTTCAGCATGGGCCAAGAGAAAACCAAAGAGAAAGTAGATGCATTGATGCCATTCCAGGTCAACAGAGACCTTGTTAAACATGCAAATCGTGGTGTGAAGGTGATGCATTGCCTTCCAGCTCACCGTGATGAGGAACTTACGAGTGATATCATGGACGATATGCAATTCAGCATTGTCTTTGACCAAGCCGAGAATCGTCTACATGCACAAAAAGCAATACTGGCATTACTTGTCTAAGAGGCGAACTTATTGTCCATAGAAGTTGCAGCAATTGGAAGATCCAACATCGATGTTTCAATGTCAGTTGACAAACTACCAAAACAGGCTGCGCATATCATCTCAAAAGGTGGACACATCTCCGTAGGAGGTTCAGCTACAAACTTCGCTATGCAGAGTGCTCGACTAGGAGTGAAGACCGGTCTTGTCAGTTGTATTGGCAATGATCCATATGGACAAATGATTCAGAAGGACCTCGCTAAGATTGGTGTAGATACAAAATCTATGCTAGTACTGGACAAGCAACAAACGGGTTTATTCTTTGCAGTAACAGATTCGTCAAACAACAGCATGATATTTGTTGAACCTGGTGCAAACCGATTCCTCGATAAACACACCTTAGATGAGGAATACATTGCACGAGCTAGAACTATCCATGTGGCCGGAGGGTTTCCAATGATGACCCGCATGGCAGCAGACGTTGCAACTGCAAACGGTCTAATTCTTTCACTTGATCCGGGAAGATTGGCAGGGTCAGTCGATTACTCGAAATTATTGCTAAAGACAGACCTATTGTTTGTCAATCAGGAAGAACTCAGAGAATACTTCAAGATTAACCCAACAAAGACTGCATTGAAAACATTTGCGAAGACATTTCCAGGGATTTTGGTTGTGAAACAGGGAACGAAAGGCGCTATAGCCACCGACGGATTCGAGTACTGCACTTCTGCTGTATTCGAAGTATCAGTTGCTGACACGCTTGGTGCAGGAGATGCCTTTGCTGCAGGATTCATCACAGCATGGTCTCGTTCTGAAAGGATACAGCAGGCATTGAATGTCGCTAATGCTGTAGCAGCATTGACAATCACAAAGAAGGGGGCTCAGAACGGTCAACCTGGCCTTGAAGAAACCTCCACATTCATGAAAGAACACGGATTATCCATTGACGGGATATTGCGCACCTTTAGAACCGGTAAACAAAGAAAGAGCCGCCGTAGTACGTGAGTATTACCACGGTAGTATTCTACTTTTTGTTAGCACAATACCTGGGTAATAATAGCAATCAAAGGTGTGAGTATAAGGTGCATCCATTGTTGGAAGACGTTCTCGGCAATAAACGACAAGATTCCCAGAGTACTGGACCAAAGATACGAAAGCTCAAGTCATCAATTTCAGATGACGAGCTTGCGGACTTGCTTGAATCAGTAAGTGCGAGGATTCTAGTTGTAGGAGTCGGTGGAGCAGGAAATAATGCTGTCACCCGATTGATGGATGTAGGAGTAGAGGGAGCTGAGACTCTTGCTGTAAATACGGATGCTCAGGACCTGTACTTCTGTAATGCACACCATAAACTACTGCTTGGAAAGGAAACATGTGGAGGTCTTGGTGCTGGCAACGACCCGGACCTTGGAGAAGCTGCCGCAATTGAAACCTATGAAGTCATTAAAGATGTAGTAAGGGGAGATCTTGTCTTTATCACTGCAGGAATGGGTGGAGGTACAGGTACAGGCGCTGCTGCTCACATTGCAAAGGCTGCAAAGGAGAACGGAGCACTGACAGTAGCAATAGTATGTTTACCTTTCGAGGTAGAGGGTTCAACTCGAAAGAAGAATGCGACTCGAGGTCTTAATGCACTGATGGAACATGTTGATACTCTGATAGCCATTCCCAATGAGAAGCTCCTTGAAATTGCACCGGATTTAGCGATGCCTGAGGCATTTATGGTAGCAGATGAGGTTCTTGTACGTGCTGTGAAAGGTATTGCTGAACTGATATCAAAACCAGGTCTTGTGAATCTGGACTTTGCGGATGTACGTACGACTATGCGTAATGGAGGCGTTTCCATTATTGCACTTGGTGAGGGT
Organism: Candidatus Thorarchaeota archaeon; assembly: GCA_016840245.1. Next base: position 6,877 of record JAEOST010000490.1, on the reverse strand, counting down.
CAAGGCGATGACAGAGCTGAAGAAGCCGTCTACAATGCCTTACGTAATCCACTAATTGATGTGTCCATTGAGAATGCACGTAACATCCTAATCAATGTCAGTGGTAGTACTGATATGCAGCTTCAAGAAGCGAAGAGAGTAGTAGAACTTGTCACAGAACAAGTCAACCCAGAGGCTGAAGTAATCTATGGTGCTCTGATTGCACCAGAGCTTGGAGATAAGCTGCGAGTAACAATAATTGCATCAGGCGTCAGCTCACCTTACGTCTTCTCACCATCATCTGAATCAGTTACTCCTCTTGTGGAGGACTTGAAGACAGAGCTGGGTCTAACAAAATTGGGTTAATACCAAAGATGGATGCTCAGCAAATGTTAAAAGTGAACCAATGCTGAAGGCACTCGATTCCCAATCGAGGACCACACTCGAATAAAGATGTGATATTAAATGGGTGTCGGAGATTTCATCAACGAAAGCAGACGTATCCTGAAACTGGCAACAAAGCCCTCACGAAAGGAGCTTTGGATGAGTACTAGAGTTAGCATACTCGCCATGTTCCTTGTAGGATTACTCAGCTTCATCATTCAAGTCGTCATGACACTACTTACAGCAGATTGGGGTCGTGCGCTCCCGTCATAATAATTACTTACGGACTCAGTTCAGTCCTTGGAGGCATCAGCTTTGGAAACAAGCACTAGTATCTATGCAGTTCGTACAACCATTGGTCAAGAGAAGGGTGTTACAGACCTCATCACTACAGCAGTCATTGGTGAGACCGATGTCTGGGCATGCCCCTATTGTGGGGAAGAGTTTGCGGCAGACAAAACTACTCGCAGGCATATGAAGAGCTGCAAGAAAAAGAAGAAGAAGAAGGATGCAGATCCCAAGCTGATATCGCAGAACCAGCTCTTAGGAAGAGTAAAAGCGATACTTGTACCTGAAACACTTCGAGGGTACGTATTCATCGAAACCCTTGAATTTAGAGATGTTGAGATTGCGATATCTGGAGTCCCCCATGTAAGAGGTCGTGTTGGTGGAAAGGTCAGTTTTGAAGAAATTGACAAGTTCCTAGTTCCCAAACCTGCTGCAGAGGGTATCTCAACAGATGACGTAGTGGAGATTATCTCTGGTGCATTCAAGGGAGAACGTGCTAAAGTTGTCAGGGTTGAAGCTGCAAAGGAAGAGCTTATCCTTGAACTTCTGGACAGTCCGCACACAATCCCAATCAGAGTACATGCAGACTTTGCTAAAATCGTCGAGAAGGCTGCTCGGGAAGAGGTTGTTGTGACTTCTGAAGAAGGAGAAGAGGACGAAGAAGACGATGATTCCTTCTGGGCTCATGATTGAAACCCAGTAGAAATTCATGGTAATGTCACAAGCCTTAAAAGTTGACCAAAGGGCGTGTCATTCATCCTCTTAAAGTGATATAGACGCATAGACGTCATGTCTGGGGTGAAAAACGATGAAAAATGTTGCAGTAGACTATGTTGGACATGTTTCTCTTTTTGTCCTGCAGGTCGATCCCACCGGTATAATTGCGATTAACCGAGTGTACTGCATCAGGAGATGTGAATAAATTGAGTGAAAAGCCTATAGTAATTGAGGCGATGGTAGAGGGCGGTAAGGCATCTGGAGGACCACCAATTGGTCCAGCCTTAGGTCCTACTGGTGTCAATATCTTCCAAGTTGTCACAAAGATTAACGAGGTAACTGAACCCTTTGCTGGGCTAAAAGTACCAGTCAAAATCACTGTGAATCCAAATGATAAGTCCTTTACAGTAGATGTTGGTACTCCACCGACCAGCGCGTTGATTCTCAAAGAGATTGGACAACCTAAGGGGTCTAGTGAGCCTAATACAACGATTATTGGTAACCTAACCCTTGATCAGGTTAAGACAATTGCTCGAGGAAAGACTTCTGATCTCTCAGCACTGACAATGAAAGGTGCTGTGATGATTGTAGTTGGTACCTGTGTTTCAATGGGCGTTACTGTTGAGGATAAGATGGCCAAGGAATTCCAGCAAGACGTACGTGATGGCGTGTGGGACAGCCAGCTGGATGAATCACTGAGGGAGGTCTAAGACTATGTCGTTCAGTGTTGAACCAATTGAAGCTGCAGTATCTGAAGCTAGAGCAAAAGGAACCGAACGTGGTATCAAGTTTGAACAGAGCTTTGACTTAGCAGTTAATTTCAGGAAAAGAGAACTTGATGTTACAAAGCCTGAAAATCGATTGAATCAGGAGTTAGTGCTACCAAATCTATTGTACCCACCAGCAAAGGTGTGTGCCTTCGGTGATGGTGAGTTTGCTGACAATGCAACAGCAGCTGGTATAGAACAAGTGGTTTCAAAAGAAGATATTCCTAAGATTGGCGAAGATAAGAAAGCCCGTAAGTCATTGGCAAAGACATACGACTTCTTCATTGCTTCTACGGACACTATGCCTCTTGTAGGTAGGTATCTTGGTCAGGCTCTAGGGCCAAGAGGAAAGATGCCAAGACCATTCCCACCACAAGCGGATCTTGGTCCAATTATTGGCCAGTATCAACGGACAGTACGAATCAGAATGAGAAATACACCCACATTCCATGTCAAAATTGGTCATGTTAGAATGGGCGATAGGGAAATCGCAGAGAATATCGTAGCAATTCTGAACTTTGTGGAGAGCAAAGGATTCATGGAAAGAGTGGGGAATGTAAAGGTGAAACTGACTATGGGCCCCGCAGTGGAAGTCCCAATTTAGAGGTGATATTGAGTGTCAGTATATGAAAAACAAATACCCCAATGGAAACAGGATGTAGTTGAACAACTATCTGAAACCATTGATGGTAGTGAAATGATTGGCCTTGTCAATGTAGAGGGCGTCGGTGCCAAGCAGCTTCAAGGTATACGAGACAGTCTGAGAGGATCAGCTGTAATCAAGATGGCCAGAAATACTCTGATGATCAGGGCACTGGAGAAGGTGAAGAAGAAGGGAATCAAAGACCTGATTGTACATGTCAATGGTCCAGTTGCATTCATCTTCAGTGACCAAGACCCATTCATACTGAGCAAGTTCTTGAGTGAGAACAAAGCAGCTGCACCCGCTAAGGGAGGTCAGGTTGCACCAAAAGACATCTTGATTCCTGCAATGAATACTGGTGTTGCACCAGGTCCGTTCATCAGTGAGCTAGCTGCTCTTAAGATTCCATCTAGAGTTAAGGGCGGAGTAATCCACGTCACTGCTGATACAGTTGCAGTGAAAACTGGTGAAATTATCTCCACTGCAATGGCGCTGATGCTCACTCGACTGGGCATTGAACCAATGGAGTTGCAGCTAAAGATGGTCGCTGCTTACTCAGATGGTTCTGTGATGACAAGTGAGAGCTTTGTAGTCGATCTCAGTCAAATGTTGGACGAGTTGATACTTGGTCACCAATATGCTGTCAATCTCTCAATCAATACAGGATACCCAACATCTGAAACAATCATGATGATAATTGCCAAGGCAAGCACTGAATCTAGGAGTCTGGCTCTGAATATTGGCTTCTTCACGCCAGACATGTTTAGCGAGTTCTTGGCAAAAGCGAACGCTGAGTCCTTTACACTTGCTGCATTAATTGCAGAAAAGGACCCAGATGCAATACCTTCTGATGTTCTTAGTCAGGTTGAGTCTGCAGCCGCTGCAGCCACAAGTGCTGTCACGGAAGCTGAGGACGAACAACCTGAGCAAGAAGAGGAGGAAGAAGAAGAGGAAGAAGCTACCGTAGGCTTAGGAGGCCTATTTGGATAATAGAAAGTGAGGTAATAACCATGGAATACGTATATTCAGCACTTCTGCTCCACAAAGCAGGAACAGCTCTAAATGCTAAGAACATCGAGGCAGTTCTAACAGCCGCAGGTGTCAAAGCAGACAAGGGTAGAGTCAAGGCTTTGCTTGCTGCACTAAAGGACGTAGACATTGAGGATGCGCTTAAGGGCGCAGCTATGCCAATGGCTGTTGCAGCCCCCGCCGGTGGCGCTGCAGCTCCTGCAGATGCTCCTGCAGCTGAGGAGAAGAAGGAAGAAAAAGAACCAGAAGAAGAAACAACTGTTGGACTTGGAAGCCTATTCGGTTAGAGTCTATACAACCTTCTTCAATCTTAGGGGCAGACAGGTCGCAAACCTGCTGCCCAAGTTCTCTATTTTTTGTTCAATTTTATAACCCACAGAATCATATCGTACAAATGCAACTAGAAATGATGTGAAAATCGTATTCCATCAACTCATGCTAGAGTCCTACGATAACACTCCAGCAGGTGCACCTGGACGAATCGATACAGCTGTAGAGGTGTTCAAGGACAATCCAGACTACGAGTTTGTTGAAGCAGTTCCTGCCACAGAGGAACAACTTCTCCTTGCGCATAGCTCGAATCTTATCTCAGGAGTGAAACGCGAGAGTGAATTCTATAGAGGTGGTAAGCTCTACACTATGGCAATACTTGCGGCAGGAGGATCGATACAGACTGCGCAGATTGCTATGCAGGGAGAACCATCCTTCGGACTCGTTCGTCCTCCAGGACATCATGCCTCACGGTCAAGCTACTGGGGATTCTGCTACTTCAACAATATGTCACTGGCATTGCTCACATTGCGAAAACAGGGACTTATTGACTCAGCGTACATCCTTGATTTTGATCTTCACGAGGGGGATGGTAATATCGATATATTGGGTGATGACAGAAGTTTTGTTATCCATAATCCACATGGGGACGGAGATGAAGCATTCCTCAAGAACATCAAATCATCAATGGATGCATGTCCTGATGTTGACATCATCGCTGCCTCCGCAGGATTTGATCAGTACATCCAATGCTGGGGCAGGAATCTGACAACCAATGCATTTGGAGAGATTGGACAGATTATGTACGAGTTTGCTCAAGAGAGGTGCCAAGGACGTCGGTTTGGACTACTTGAAGGCGGCTACAATCATGAGGACCTTGGTGCTAATATTTTGTCATTTTGCAAGGGCCTAAGAGGCACTTTCTCGAAATAGGCTCTTAATAACAGACTCCGAAACTATCACATGACCGCACTATGTCTCAGAATATATTGGATATCTTATCGAATTTCCTAGATCTGATTGTTGTCTATTTCATGGAGATATGGGATTTCCTACTCTTGATCGGCTTTAGTTCTGCTGCAGTAGTCATTCTGTTTGGAGCTATCCTTGAGGGAATGAGTGTGGTATTTGTTAGTGGAAAGAAGATTGTACTGTCTGGACGAAAACTCATTCTGAGTGGCATCATTTTGATTATCATATGTGAGTATTTTGTCTTGTGTCCACCTTTCTAGGAGGTTATATTCAACCTAGCTGACGATAATGTGTGTGGTGATTGCCTTGCATCTGTCCTTATTGAGCCCACTGTCTGACTTTGCTAATCTAATAGCTATGTATTTCGTTGAGATTTGGGACTTCTTGATATTCATTGGACGAATATCAGCTGTAATTGTTGTACTTACCGGAGCTATACTCTGGTTCACATCAAGCAATGAGAAACGCGGCAAAGGACTAGTTGCTAGCGGAATTCTCCTTGCTATTGTCATCCAGTATTTTGTGATGTATCCACCGGCCTTCACAATAGCCTGATGTTATGTTTGCCTTATGACAAGGCAATTGGTTTACACACACGCCCGGGGATTTCCTCTCTCTCACCCCGGGCAACCATCCATCATTACGTTGAGTGCTACGCGGAAAGCTTTATGTCAGTAACAGTTCGACACAGGGTGCAGGGCCCGTTGCCTAGCCCGGTGCGTTGTGCAATTTGACAACTGCGGGAATATATGGCGCCAGCCTTCTAAGTTGGAGATCGTGTGTTCAAATCACACCGGGCCCGCCACAAAATCCATAGGATTTCTGTTGTTCTATTATCATTCCTATACCACCGAAATAGTACAGAATGTGGAGAAGCAGTGAGTATGAGTGACATCAATGCAGAATTTAGAGCACTTGGTTTTGCCCTCTCTGAAGTCACGCTACAGGTAATTGAGGACAAAACCCGAGGGCATATCATTGAGAGGCCTGTTGGACACTACACTCCATCTTCAAAATTCTGAAACACGATTGTCTATGAGAATCGTAATGTTCGCTCAAACCAATCTGGCAGTTCAGTTTCTAATGCGGACTCTAAATCATCGATGTTACTCAGGTTGATAGCAGCTTTTGCCCGTGCAGCTCGTTTAGCACCTAGACCGGGTATCGCTTTCCATTGAGAAAGTGACCCACTCCTGACATGGAATGGGAAAGGTAGCACTGTTACAGACCTAGGTCCGTGGTCGATGACAAACACATCTTGAAATAGTCTTGTTTGTTCAGCTCCACCAGGCATCTGGCATAAAAATGGATACGTACCTAATTGACGAAGAAGGTAGCTGTTCCCTCGTTCCTGTTCTACAAAAGCGGACCTAATCACAGTACCTGATGGCACAACTCGCTGAATCATGACGAGGTCAATCTTATCACGAATCTCCTGTTTATGACGAATGAACTGACTGCGCTTCAGTCCTCGTGTCTTTCCTTGATCAATCCCTGTGCCTGGGAATCCAATAACCTGTCGAATGTTGATTCTTCGGACCATAAGACTCTCTTCAACTAACTTCTCAAGAAAGGATAGATTATACTCCATGGTCTGTTTGCGTTCACCTGGGAGACCATAGAGCAGGTTGATTCCAGGAAGTAAGTGAGGAAGGCCCCAATCGAATCTAGTCCCACCAACTTCGTTCAGAATTCGTATTGCTGTGAGAGCCTCGTCTTCCGAGACCTTCAGGTTGTTTCTCTTCATGACCTCTGGATCAACAGACTCTATCCCAAAAGCAGCAACATCCCCAGGAGTGTGATACTTGATGATGGTCTTTACAATACG
>JAEOST010000489.1 GCA_016840245.1 Candidatus Thorarchaeota archaeon | reverse complement strand
AGTGAATGCGCCCATGACAAGCATTGTTGGCAATGGATCAAGAAACAGTGAGATGACAAATACAAACCCCATGAATGTTTTGAAGATATTCCGTGGCTTGCCTCTGGTTCGATGAATGAGCACAAGTGCGATGTACTGGAACATCCCTGATGATGCAGCGATTGCCACCACAATGAGCATAGCTGTGACGAAGAGAATCGTATCCCATTCCATCATGATAACAAATTCTCTGAACTCAAAACCATAAGCTAAGTAGAGAACCAAACCAGTAAGTGACATACCGAAGAGTGCTGTAGCAGTCTCATCGATTCGCTCAGATAGTATCACGACTAATGTGCCAATCAATATGAGAAGGATTACTCCACCTGCTAGGTCCATCGTACGTCCCTTAGAACCACGGAGGTATTAAACTTCTCGCGATGCGTCATAGTGAAACCTATAACTTGTCACTTGAAGAAGTAGTCAACCACAACAATCTGGTGTACCCATCATGTCCTCAGGTAAACGAATTGCGACAATGGTCATTGGCATGATTATTATGATAGGCGGATTCTTTGGTGGATTTTTCCAGATATTCTGGATAGACACTAGTAACACTGGAACGTTATTGTTCTATGTGATGGTGGTCCCAATGGTGAGCTTCCTTGTTGGAGCAGGAATCATGATGTACGGGATGAAAGACAGCATGCCCATGAGAGGGTTTGGTCTATTCGGTATGATGGGGGCAGCCGCACGTGAACCACCCAAGGAAAAGACATTCATTCATGTACCTCCGCAGAAATGCAATCAATGTAGAGCAAGTTTAACCTCGGAGGATATCGAGTGGGTCGGTCCACTCTCAATCAAATGCCCATATTGCGGAGCAACTCATGCAACTGAGAAGCGTGAAGTATGAGCCCTATGACAGCTTGTTTCTTTGTCGAATGAAAACTACGAGCAATACGAGAACACCTCCAATCACTCCAATGACGAGAAGAATTTCAATTACAAGGACGCCTGGTCCTGGACTGGTTGGGGTAGGTGTAGGAATTGGTGTCGTAGTTGTCGGGGGAAGTGTATGTGGGGCTTCAACTGTAACAATGACTGAATCACTTACGGTGTTTCCAGCTATATCAGAAAGCAAGATTGTGAAATCATACACACCTAAAGCGCTAGCGTCAATAGGAACTTCAATCTGATGTGCATACCAATAGCCAGAGTCTATGAGAACGTCATCTTTTGAGACCTCATAGTAACATGGAAACTCATCATTAGGTTGCCAAGTTATTATGCCCTCATCTGAGTAGAGCTGAATACCAAAGTCCTCAGGATGGTTAATGGTAGGAGTAAGACTGTCACTTAGCAAAATTGGATAGTGGTCGATACTAGTGACAATACCTGATCCCTCAACGATGTAGACACCAGTCCCTACATAATCACTCCAGTAGTTACCGGTATTGATGGTATCGTCCCAAAAGCTCCCATCTTGGTCAAAGGCATTTCCATCATCATTCCAACCAAACTTGTTCTCAGATATGAGGTTGTCACGAGATCCAGATGTGAGGTATATTCCGTATCCTTGATTGCCGCAAATTGTGTTGTTGCGAAATGTGCTGTAGGCAAACCAAATTCCCAAAAATCCGGATCCTTGATTGTAGCACAGTGTGTTATCAACAATTGTACAGTTCTGGCTACTTCCCATGTATATCGCACCAGATGTAGTTATTCCAAGGTCGAATCGTGAACAATTGAAGATTGCATTACCTTGAATGGTGAAGTTGTACGCAGCCTCAATAACGAGTCCACTGTTGCAACTAATGAATTCACTATACATTATAGTACAATTCTGTGTATACCGAGACATCACTCCCTGAAGGTTGTTATTCGCTATCATACCAGATATGACGCAGTTATTTGAATTCTCGATTACAACTGCTACGCCTGAATTAGAGACCTGTGTGTTGGAAATAGTACTATAGTTGCAGAAGGCGAGAGTAAATCCATTGAGTGTATTTGTAAATGATCCATAAAGATACATGTAAGAACAGTTCACAAGGATTACCTGTCCGTAATTGCTTCCATTGAGATCCTGATTGTAAAGATTCCAGAAGAATCCTAGAGGTTTCCCATTAACTGTATTATTCTCAATCTCAAACTCGTAATGCTCGAGAGCTTGCCCAGTAAGGAAGATACCGTCACCATCAAACACATTGTGAGATATTATGCAATCTGGTGAAATTGCCATTTGCACACCCATGCGTGAGTTGTTGTAGATATGGTTGTATGTAATTGTGTTGTTTGGAGTTGGATTTGCGTAAATCCCAGCCTGCAGATTATTGAAGATCTCATTACCAGATATGACACAATCTTCCGAATACATCCCTAGTCCAACTCCTTTGAGGTTATCAAAAATATTATTGTCTATCACGGTGCAATTCATTGACTCGTCTAGAGAGATGCCACTCCCACCCCCAAACCAATTATTCCCATGGACCGTGTTTTCGATTGCATGGCAGTTTGCACTCCTTGTAAAATCAATCGCGGCATTGCTACAATTAGATATGTCATTCTCGGAAACCGTAACATCTTCTGAGAACTCTATCTTTACACCAATCCCATTTGGAGCATGGATAGTATTTCGGAGTATAGTGTCATTGGAAGAGCCTTGAATAAGAAGACCATACCTAGTATCATCCATGAAACAGTCTGAAACTGTTGTGAAGTTTGCATTCCTTAATTTTACACAGGTTTCCCCATACGAAATAGTGCAATCCTGAACAAGACCGTTAGTCACATTTTGAAGGAAGATTGCAGAACCACTAGTGGTTCCAACTTGTCCAAGTATGCAGTCGTTCACGACAAAATGAGCTCGCGTGTTGATGATAATAATGCATGTTGACCAATTGATAGTAAATCCTTCAATCAGGTATGGTTCACCAATTGAACCAGTCCCAGGCCAAGATTGGAGTTCAAAGTCGTCATCACCATTTATGAAAATTGCATCATGATGAATAGCAACAGTCACAAAAACAGTATCAAAGACTGCATT
>JAEOST010000488.1 GCA_016840245.1 Candidatus Thorarchaeota archaeon | reverse complement strand
TCAATTTCTTGCAGGTGCTCTTGTCAAGGAAGGCTCTGAATTCCTCCTCCCTGGTCCTGCTTATCCTCCGTATATTTCATTCATTAGTTACTTTGGTGGTAAACCCGTTACTTACCGTACAATTGAGGAAGAGGATTGGAATCCTGACGTTGACGACTTGAGAAAGAAGATCAATGACAAGACGACTTGTATTGTTGTCATCAATCCCAATAATCCTACAGGTTCTGTCTATAACAGCAAAGCATTGAAAGAGATTGCTAACGTTGCGGGGGAATACGGTCTTCCTCTTGTCAGTGATGAGATATACGACCAGTTGACGTTTGAGGAAACGCAGACTCCTATGGTCAAGGCCGCCGGGGATGTTCCAGTTATCGGCTTCAATGGTGTGAGTAAGGTCTTCTTAGTACCCGGATGGCGAGTTGGTTATGTCTACTTCCATGATCAAGATGGAGAGTTGGAACCTCTTAGGGATGCAATGATTCGTCAGGCTCGAATTAGAATCTGCATCAATGCACCAGCTCAACTTGCTTCAGCTGCAGCTCTTCGAAGCGATGGGAGCCATCTCGTTGAGACAAAACGTATACTTCGCGAGAGACGAGACCTGATCGTTAGTCGTCTGAATAGTATTGACTCCATCAGTACAACAACACCGGAGGCTGCCTTCTATATTCTACCAAAGATTGAGCTCGAAAATAGATGGAGTAATGACACAGAGTTTGTCCTTGATGTACTGAACGAAACGGGAGCTGTCTTTGTGCCCGGTTCGGGTTTTGATCCTGTATATGGTTCAGGTCATTTCAGAAGTGTATTCTTACCTCCTCCTGAGCTGATTACGGAGGCAATGAATCGATTAGAGACCTTCATGTCAAAGAGATAGTTACTCGTCTTTTTAGTCCTGCATTTCTGACATGAGTTTGTCAAGAATCTCCAAGGCTCTAGCAACATCCGATGGAGTCTCTGGTCTTTGACCTGGATCAAGAATCTCGTGAGATGCAATATCGGTCAATTCTCTCTGGATGCTCTTCAGTGTGGACATCGCGTTATCTAAAGCATTACTGATCTTTGTTCTAGTTGCAGCGAGATCTGGATCTTCAGTTGTCGCGGCACTTGGTACAAATGAATGGGTCATTTCCATTCTTGTGTACAATTCAGTGAGGCGACTTCCAACTCCTGTCACCAGCTCTGCAATCTTCTTTATCTTCGAAGCTTTAACATCCCAATCAGCAAGTCCTGGTGATACTTCTGACTGAAGTTTGTCTTTATGAGTTCTAATGGATGCCTCTAATTTTTCCTGAATCTTCTTGATTCCTGCAATCTTATCGGCTTCTCGCTTCTTTGTGAGTTCTTCAATAAATGCATCATCACCAATGATCTCATCTATGGCATCTACGATGTCGTTCACAATGCGTATCTTTGCCTTTCCTGTTTCTAATTCTCCATCTTCCAAGTCACTACGGGCGGTAGTAAGAATATCTCCAAGAACTGAGGTAACTCTCTCCAGAGGCTCTGCCTCCAAGGATGTATCTCGTATAGAAGGTGAAAGTAGACTTACACGACCCTCCGTCACTGTGATTGCATGACCTGATTTCTCTGCTTCTTTGAAGTCTTTGATTACCAGATTTCCCGGTCCTGCTTGAAGTGAATACTCTGTGTTGAGTTTGTCTGTATAAGATCCTCTGACCATAATCGAATATTCAACTATGCCTTCCTGGTCATGAGCAGCTCTAGTTACTAACTCCATGGTAATTGACTCACCGGGTGGAATAATTGGGAATGATTTCTGTCTCTCGCCAGACATTATAGTGAGTCCCTCGTCAATGAACCATTCTGCATTGACATTGGTTGCTTCGCCTTCTCCATTATTCTGTATAACGACCTTGATAGTGAAGTCATCAATGAATGTCACATCGATTGGTAGTTCGAGATGGGCTGATACCTTTGGGACTCTTAGTTTCCCTCTTAGTAACTCTCTGACCCTGTTCAGACCTTTGTCAACATATTTCACAAACTCATCAGCACCTGCATTTGAGAGTGCTACTCTGAGTTCTGTAACAACTGCATTCTCAGCCTCAGAGAATGCGGAGATGTCAACTGATTGGATGGCGGTTTCTAGCATCTGTGGTATTTGACTAAGACGTATAACAGCAGGAAACCTAAGTTTTGAGGCATTCTCTGCAGAATAGGTTCGCGCTTTGTAGAATGCATCGGCTTCTCTACCAATCATGATGTAGATCATACATGCAGCCATTGCTAATGCTGTACCTTTGCGCACTTCGCTATCTTCTCCCCACATCAGATGTTCATTTGATGCATTGAAGAGATCATCTGCTCCAAGTTGATATGCGTTGATTGCATTCGTCATGTCAGCGAGGTCTGAATACACATCACCAACCAAACAAATATTCAGGGCGGCCATTTTGAAACTCTTTGAAGCTCTTTGCCTTTCAGCTGCTGTTCTAAAAGCCTCTATTGCCTTGAGATATAGCTCTTCCGCTCCCTGCATATCGCCTTTCTGTTCCGAAACCTCTGCAGCCTTCAGATACTTCTTTCCAGCATCTGTAAATGATTCTCTAAGAGACTCCTTTGTTGCTGCCTCGATAATCTGCCTAAGGTCTTCATCTGACACAGGTACCTTCCTCCTCTACGGACTTGTCGTATGTTGGCTATCAGTCTTCCCACTATTTCATCCGTTGAAAAGAGTGGTGTAGCCCTCAACTAAGAGGGTTAGTACACTTCACGTGGTGAGTGTCGAAGTTTATCTGGTAGCCCGCCACCGCCACCAATTATCTCAAGTTCATAGTCTCGGCCAATACGGCCCATCCTAGTAGTCTGGAATCCTGACTTCTGAATGCCTCTAGCATTCCGTTCAGCTGCACGTCTTTCAATCATGCTAACACCGCTTGGAGCAGTCAAGATTAGTTTCTTTTGGGCATCATCAACTTTCAACGTAATCTGAGTTGTTGGTGTCCCAGTGCACTCGTGGAATTGGTTGTCTCTATACTCGAGAGTCGTCATCTTCGAATAATCCCGTCCATTGGTCTTTTCTAATCATCGCTCGTTTTAGTTGTTTATTAGGATTATCTGGATGGAATAGAATGAGAATTATGGGAGACAAGTAAACAAGTGGAACCTCTGGACCTTTGGCCCAGGGTTCACAAAGATAGTTTAGAATTAATCCGGTGGTGGTGGTGGTGGGGGTGTGTCATCAACGCGAATATCAACGGGTGCGAGAACTGAGTCTCGCTTCTTCGTTGTAAAGAAGAACCCTGCTATTATGAGAAGGAGTCCAACTACTGCAACGATTCCGCCTATTAGAATCCCGCCGCCATAACTGGCTAGCTCTGCTGGATCCAATAAAGCAAGAACAGCACCGGCAATCAGAAGGATTGCACCAAGGCAAATCCAGCCAGACTTTACGTATGAACGCCATGTTAGATAAGACATGTTATAATTTCTCCCAAATCGAGACGCAGTCCACGCAATCTCGTCTAGAATGAACTAGACGTGTGGAGCGATATAAGAATGTCGCCGATGTGTTTGTAATGCGCAAAATCGAGTGTATGTATTCATTTACAGGTGTAATCGAAATGTGACCCTGCATCCAGTACTTGAAGTGTTGATTTCGATATCGGCACCTACGCGTTGACCAACACGTTGAGCAATCATCTCGTGAAACTTGCACGGATAACCTGCTGGGAATCGGTCACCACTTGGATCCATCTCTATTGTCTTTCTCAGTAATTCACAGGTCCCAGTTTCAAGTGTGACCTCATTTTTACCGGTTTTTGGAATCTGACCTTCTTTGCTGCAGCCAAGAATCAGTTCTGCAAATCGTATAACTGGATTTGCCAAATCTTCTGCAAGCCCCCACTGATATACCAACTCATCGGCCGTCTGTCCAAACATGAGGTCTAGATGACCACCAGGTAGACTATCACCATATATTGCCATTCTAGCAATCAATGCCGCCTGTGACTCCACAACATTCTTCCAGGCTCCGCTTGGATTTACGGGACTCAATTCAGGAATCTTTCCGATCCGTGTATCAATACTGGGTTCTGATGGTTCAGTTGTTTCAGCCGGTCCTGCTTCAAGGGTCGCAGCTGTGGATGAACTAGGAGAAATACTTGCATCCTCGTCATCCCGAAAAAGGTCTGGAACCTCGTAATTTGGAGCAACTCCTGATTGTTGGTATTTTCTTGCGAATTGCATCATCCTGCCTGCACATTGGGCAACCGCATGTCTGCTTAGACCTTCTACTCGAATGTGCCCATAGACAACTCCAACGAAGGCTTCAAGATCAAGATCAAGAACTGTTTTTTCAGCAAGGATCTTCTTCCCCCTTACGACCCGAACAGCCCATTTCTCTTCCATCACACCAGCCTGAGCTGCATAACTAGTATTTGTAATTCCAACAAGTGGAGATATTGGATAAAAATCACTCATGTCGTCTAGCCGCCTTGTTCCAGTGACCTAATTGGATTGTCTCTATTCAAAAGAGTATTGCTGGTGTCTTTCCGAAGATTCTTCCTTCAATTGAACCTTCACAGTGATAATCGAATGACTGTCAACAGGAATGCTGATAGCATATCCTTCATAGCTTAGCTCACCAATTTCATTCTCGCAAAGGTCAACAAGGATTGCACTCTCTACTTCTTGATCAAAAGCAATAGCAACATTCCCGTTACGGCCTGATGGCTCGTAGAACCTAACAATATACTCGTTGGGATTGTTTGTTGGTTTGTAGCATGAGAGAACCAAATCCATTCCACTAACATTTAGGAAACTTCCATGGCCTGTTGCTCCGCCCACATCACAGTCAAGTGGATAACCAATGAGGGGATAGAGATACTCTGCTGCAGTGCGCCATGATTTCACTGTTTGCCAATCGTCACTGTGTGGAAGGAGTGCATATCGGAATGTGTGCTGTCCCAATTCTCTTGCACTGTTTGCAGTTACAACTTCATCATCGAGTCCATGAGATAGATGGTTCACACTCCTTAGAAGTGTAAGTTTCAAAATTCCATCTCTGAATTCAAACTCATGCAGTCCAAAGGTTATCATACTGAGTCCAAAGTCCGGTCCAGTACAATCAACCCAATCAAGTGCTGGAAATGCACCTCCATTCTGATCGTCCCACTCCTCTAATCCTGCTGGTTCAGGTGATATTGCTTCTGCACCAAATTGGGTCCCTACTGTGACTTCTGTGCTAAATACATTTACCGGAAAATTAACTCTCACACGTTTAGAAATATCTTTGAAATCCAGATGCGACTCTAAGTCTATTCGCTTCAGCCCATCATAGAGAATAACTCTCTGTGTTCTTATAGAATTCTCAATCTTACCTGATATCTCTACAATCGAGCGAATTGGTCCTGACTCAATGACTTCAGGCTTCCCAGCCCATCGTAGTGATGTAATCTCTGAAGACTTCGTGGCAAGCTCGGATTCTGAATGCCGGTAAATATCGCCAACTTCGCTCTCCATGGTAAGGTAGTTACTATTGTCACGAATCACTTCAAACTGATTATCTTTATCGAAGATACGACTAATCGCTCCACTGAATGCATCAAACTCAATAGAGTAGTCATTCGTTTCGACCCAGTTATTTCCCACTCGAATGGATGATTCAAAATCAGGTTTCTTTTCACTGGGAACTACAGTGAAAACCTTGTAACCAAGACTTGGCATTTCTCTTGCAATGAATGCAATTTCAACGTAGCCCTTGTCGTTAGGCTCGCCAAGTTTCTGGTATGGGACTTGTTTGTTTTCTGAATCTCGAATCTCAAAGAATTTTGTACCCATTGAACCTACGTTACAAGGTACATGGACAATGTCGTCTCGCTGCCAAGGTAGTGGATTGAAGATTGCGTAGGAGCAGAAACCCTCAGGCCTACCTATTCCTGATGCAACATCTCCTATAGCATCTGCAAGTATTTCCTCTGTCATCTCTAATGCTTGATTGTATCTTCTTATCGCTAGACTGTATGGTTCGTCAGCACAGGTACCTCGAATCAGATTGTGATCTTGATTGAATAGGAGTATTCTCCATATGTTGTCGAGATCCTTGTTCTTATTGTGATTCTTTGAAAGTGAAAGATAGAGTTCTGCTAAGTGGAGCAGGGTCTCCAATCTTCTATTCTTTATTTTCAGACGAACCCTTGCACTAAGCCCCCCAGAGCGTACACCTGTAAAACGTCCTGCTACAAGACTGCCAGAAATGGTAGGTAATTCAGCCTGTACTGATCTAAGCTTATCCGTAAACTCCTGCGGAGTAACAATTGCCATTCTCATATCAGGAAAAGTCTGATTCCACTGTCTGACGATATCTGCAAGGTGTGGAAGGGGTGGGACTAGCTCACCACCAACAGGTACAAAGAGATTGCTTGAAGACGCTCTTCTTCCTACATCATCAACAATTTCCATTAATTTTGAAAAAGCCTCTCTTGTTGTTTCAGGAAGCCACGAAGCTTGATCGAATCCCTGAGCTAGCCAGATTGCATTGACTCTACTTCCATCTGGTCCTTTCCATACAAACTCGCTAGGTGTATTGTGACGCTGTCCTCTCCAGAAGTAATATGAATCAATGCCACATTGTCTGAGGATCTGTGGCATTTGTGACGTATGTCCTGACGAATCTATAGCCCAACCTGTTTTAACATCTACTCCGAGTTCTTCTCGAAAGAATGTGATACCTACTAGAAATTGTCTTACTATTGATTCCCCATCGGGAAGAACAAAGTCAGGCATGACGTAGGTTCCTCCTACAATCTCTAGTCTGCCATCTAGAACATTGCTATGAAGTGAGTCCCAATAATTAGGGAAGAGCCTTTTGAATCCCTCAAGAAGTGTCACTTGGTCTATGCAGAATTTATGGTCTGGTTCCATCTCAAGATAATCGAGAATATTCTTTACATTCCATGCAACGATGCTTATGTTGTGCTCATAGGTCTGTGTTCGTGCATTATCAAAATGTAAGAATGGGCAGATGTTTATGATCTTCCGTTCGCCCAATGTTGGTTTCTCCCTGACAATGGTAAACGAACCCGTTCCATGGATTCGTCCTTATAGCACTATCCTGTGGCAGAACGAGATTAATGAAAAAGAGTGTGGTTGCGCAGTATCAAAAAAGACTGCGCACAATATTAACTGCTTTAGAGATATCCTGGAAGGACCTCATCAGTACTCCCGGTCTGTCTCCGCAGAACTTTGTCAGCCATCGACTGAAAACCTTTGACAATATCGGGTGAGATACTCGGTCTTATTTCAAACAATGCCTCTTGGAAGTGAACCATCTCTACAGGTTTCGCTTTCCATTCGTCTCTGACTGCTGCCATAGCTGCTTCTCTGCAAAGACCCTCAATATCAGCACCAGAGAATCCATCTGTCATCTCAGCTAATTTACTGATATCAACGCTAGAATCGAGTGGCATGTCTTTTGTATGAACCTTGAGAATCTCAACTCTTCCTTCGATATCTGGGGGTGGTACAAACAATACGCCATCAAACCGTCCAGGGCGCAATACTGCTGGATCCAATATGTCCGCTCTGTTTGTAGCTCCTATGACAAGAACTCCCTGTAGTGCTTGCAAGCCATCGATCTCAGCCAAGAATTGGTTCACAATTCGCTGGCTAACACCAGAATCATCACTCTGACCACGAGCACTCATGATAGCATCAATCTCATCGAAGAACAATACACATGGAGCAGTCTGCCTGGCCTTCTTGAAGATTTCACGAAGCGCCTTTTCAGATTCTCCAACGTACTTGTTGAATAATTCTGGGCCTCTCACAGAAATGAAGTTGGCCTCACTCTCAGTGGCTACAGCCTTAGCTAAGAGGGTTTTTCCTGTACCAGGAGGACCAAATAATAGAACTCCTTTTGGAGCTCGAATTCCCATCTCCTCAAAGACCTCTGGATGTCTTAATGGTGCTTCAACAGCTTCTCTAAGTTGAGCCTTTATCTTTCTAAGGCCACCTACGTCATCCCAGCTGATATTGGGTTTCTCAACCAATACTTCTCGGAGAGCTGATGGTGCGATCTCAGACACTGCCATATCGAAGTCTGACTGAGTAACAAATAGACTACTTAGAACATCTGGTGGAATATCCCCTGTTTCAGGGTCCACATCTGGCAACACTCTGCGTAGAGCATGCATAGCAGCTTCCCGTGCAAGTGCAGACAAGTCCGCTCCGACAAATCCGTGAGCCAATGAGGCTAATTTTTCTAGATTGAGATCCTCTTCAAGGGGCATTGACCTTGTGTGGATCTGAAGTATCTCCAGACGACCTGCCTTGTCTGGAACTCCAATCTCTATTTCACGGTCGAATCTTCCAGGACGTCGCAAAGCCTCATCCACGTCATCTACACGATTTGTGGCTCCAATGACAATGACCTGTCCTCTGGCTTCAAGACCATCCATTAGGGCAAGAAGTTGTGCTACAACTCTTCGTTCAACTTCACCTGTAACATCGGCTCGTTTTGGTGCTATACTATCAAGCTCATCTATGAAAATTATACTTGGTGCATTCTCAGCGGCCTCTTCAAATAGCCCCCTCAGTTTCTGTTCAGATTCACCATAGAACTTCGACATAATCTCAGGACCATTGATTACTTTGAACGTAGCTCCTGTTTCATTCGCTACTGCTTTTGCTATCAAAGTCTTTCCAGTTCCTGGAGGTCCATGAAGAAGCACACCCTTCGGAGGGGCAATACCTAACCTCTTGAAGAGTTCTGGTGATTTCATTGGGAGTTCCACTGTTTCACGAATCTTTTGAAGCTCCTTTCCTAGTCCCCCAATGTCTTCGTAAGTCACCTGTGGTACCGATACATCCTCAGGCTTGACTGGTTTTGTGAGTACTTCCACTACTGTTTCAGGTGTGACCCTGACATGTTTACCAGGTGACACAGCAGTTGCACTGAACTGGATACCTTGACCAATAGATGCTATGACGAGAATATCTCCTCTAGTAATTGGCTTGTTCAGCATCTGCTGTTTGATATAGTTCTCAAATCCTTGCTGGAATCTTACTGGTTGACTTGGAGCCAACACAATTCGATTTGCAGACGTAATATCGATTTTACTTACTTCAACAATCTCACCAAGTCTTACTCCTGCGTTATTCCGAATTAGACCATCCATTCTTACCATATCAAGAACTTCATCTTCTTTGAGACTTGGCCAACATATTGCTACAGTTTCCTTTGATCCTTTCAGGAGAACCGTGTCCCCTGACCTGACACCAAGATGTTCTCTGACCTCAGTGTTCAATCGTACAAGACCACGTCCCTGGTCTTTGGGCATAGCTGCCGCTACTTTAAGTCGAATCTTATCATCACTCATTCTTCTATCACTCATCAAATAATTTTCAAAACATGTTCTCCAATTTCTGAGCTTGTTTCAACGTCGTTTGTTCTATAGAGTGTAATCTCTATGATTCCATTTCTAACTGAAGTATGTGACTCAAATGCGTTGATTGGATATGGGAGTGTCAATATTTCGTCATTAACACCTAATGGATCTACAATGACCAGTGTTTCTCCAACAAGCTTTACTTTTGGTGGGGCTATATCACTCATCCCACTGACAATAACAATTAGTCTATCATCTAACTCGATCTTCTCAATTTCAGTTTGCTCTGAAGACTCCACTGGGAAATCTGGCATTGATCCACGTGAGTCGAATTCAAACGTAAATCCTTGAGTTGTTCCATCTTCAGGATTGAATGGAATTGCGTTTCCAAAAAACTGTTCCATCAATTTACGGAATATCTTCTGAAAGTCATCATCTATCACTAATTAGTTTCCTCCAAGTTAGGAAGCCCGGGCGGCGTATAGCCGCCCAGAGAGTCACCAGTTGGGCTCCCACTGTACGTGTTTGCAAGGTCCATCTAGGGACCATGTTGTACTATAGTTACTAGGGACCATTAGGTATATAAGCTTTATCAACTGTACATCTCGGTTACAGTCGCCGGGCCAATGTGCTGTTTTCTTGTACTTCTCTTGTACCTTTCAATTTGGAGAAGAGAGGGATTTATTACAACGTTACATATCTGCACAGGTGGGTGGGACTCAGTCAGGGGGTATGTATGTGTTCTGCTATTGCCAGATGCGATAGCATCTCTGTTATTACCACTATATTCTCGTCTGGTCCCATCCACCTTGATAACGTAATTGCTGGTTGTAGTTTTCGTCACAGCTCCATCTGATTTATATCAAAGTTCTGTCTAATATAATGGCGTGGTAAGGAATCTGATTGAGGTTCCGAAGTATGTCCAGCTGATATGCCCGTCTGTTGAGTGATACCGCTATAGTATTCTCACTAATCTCGGTCTGATCCTACCACACTTTCCCAGTCCATACTTAAAATCACGAATCGGTTTAATATCGATTTGAATCAGTAAAGGTCTATTTGGGCGGTCTTAGGTTCCTTCAGGATTACTGCTGGTTCAACACTCATTAAAACACGATAGGCACGACTCCACAATTGAAATTGAATGCGTACGTCTTCTTAGGTTTCATGTAACCTCTGAGGATTGAATTGAAGATACATCACTGAGCAAAGTGTATATGGATTTATCATCTCACTTCATACTATTTGTAGATAGGAATATGTTCTTATTGTCCATTCCAACCAAACGCACAAGCAATCTAATTGAGCGTGATTTATGTGGCGACTTGCTCCCTATGTGGAAAAGAGGACCTATGCTTCACTTGTCATTATTGTCAGTCCATATTTTGCACTGAACACAGGTTACCCGAGAGCCATGGTTGTCCAGCGCTGCAGGTTATCAAGGATGATGCAAGACGTAAGCTAGCAGATTCATTCACTGGTCATTATGATTATGATGACGAAGAACAGGAGTCTGAACCAATTCGCGAGATACCAGTGAGACAACCTCGTAGAAGGACACGAAAGCGCTTCTCGAAACAAGAAATACGCGACTTATCGATTGCTTCAATTCTTTTTGCCCTTGTTGGATTAGCTATGATGGTGTATCCTCTTGGCATTCTTAATGCATTCACAATGTTCTCTCTATACGTCAACTGGGGATTCTTTTGGTTTCCATTGCTCTTGATTGG
>JAEOST010000487.1 GCA_016840245.1 Candidatus Thorarchaeota archaeon | reverse complement strand
GGGAGAGCCCTCAGTAGGACTCTCATTCTAAGAACAGCGAGACCCGACCGGGTAGGGCAAAACGTGTTTTATTCTGTGGGTCATAGTCAGGCTTTGCTGAGCTGTGAAGCACAATTTCCATGCCGAGTTCAGTCTTCATATAATCCATTGAGTCCTTCAGCACTTTCATTTCGTTCTTTGCGCTCGAACTGTGATCCCACAATCCATTTTCCTTGGCTATGCGATCCACGATACCCTTGACCTGCTTACCATGCTTTCTGAAGTCCTCATTTGACATCAGGTGCTTCATGATATCACCCACAATGATCGGCAGGTTAGCCTTACGGATACTGTTCATGGCTTTGAACATCCACTCGGGAGCCACATAGATATGAGCCTTCTTGGGCTTCTTCCCCTTCATCAGTTTGACAATCTCTCTGACATCCCGGATTGTGGAAGCGACTACTTGGTGGGCCATTTCAACATCAGGCTTCATCAATTTCTTGTCAGCTTTTGGCCAGTCCGCCAAGGAAACGTAGTCATCATGACCCATCTTGGACCACATTTCCTCGCAGATGTGAGGCATCAGTGGTGCTGCTAAACGAATCCAGATATCTAGCACATATGCCATTGTCCCTTCCCGTTCCACTTTGGGGATTCCAGGACGATTCAAGTAATGATTCACCATACGAATCATCTCAGATGAAATCTGAATGGCATAGTCCCTCAATCTTAGATTTTCCAACATCTCAGTACAGTCAGCCACTATTGAGTTGATTCGTGACAGTAGCCAGCTTGTTGTAATGCTAGGATTATCCTTCCTCGTGAAGACCTTTGGTGTGGCTTTTGCATACTTAGAAGCGATGTCCTTGAATTGTCTGATTCTGCTAATGTAGGCAGGGACATCACGCTCGCGCCAGTCCATCAGTGATCCAGGTTCAGCCCCTGAAGTCAGGTACGCTCTGAATACATCAGCACCATACTTTTCGGGAATCTCAACCAGAGGGATGACATTTCCTTTGCTCTTACTGATCTTTTTACCTTCCAAAGTCAAATACTCGCTGATGCTAATCTTCTGTATCCAGTATTTCTCTGGGAATATCGCTACATGGTGGAAGAGGGCAAAGCTCAGATGGTTTGGAATGTGAGCTGGATTTGTATGTCTCTGGTCGTTTGGATACCAATAGCGGAACTCACTCTGCATCTTTTTCAGTAAGGCAACATCAATCTTGGTAACCTTACCTATACTAGTAGCAGTACCTTTCCCTAAGAAGACAAAGTCAAAGAAATCAGGAACCAACTGCTCTGGCTTTACCTTATTGTCGTATATGTGATGCGCAATCGTATAGAAGGCCATGTAGATTGTCGAATCTGACAAGGACTCGATGATCCAATCAGGATCGAAGGGAAGTCTTGTTCCCACACCACGTCTACGGGCACATGGTCTCTGGGCCAGCCAGTCAAATGTGTTCTCGAATAGGTTCCGATACATTTCAGGAACAATACTCATTGAGTCCAATGCCCTTCTGGTTTCTTCCTTCCAACCAGGACTCGTGTAGTCTAGGAACCATTGTCCTGCGAATACACCAATCTGAATATCTGTCCCACACTTACAGATTACTGGTCTTTCATCTGGTTCGTAGAAGACGTCCACTCGGTCGATCGAGTCCATCCACTCAATTACGTCTTCTTTGACATCTTTGATTGCACGTCCTGAGAACTGTGCGCAGTTGTCCTTCATGACACCATCATAGAATTCAGCCTTGTAGATCTCTTGGGTTGCGTCTTCAAGCTTCTCTCCTTCAGACTGTGACTCGATGTTTCTACTCTCCACAGCATCTTTGGCAGGAAACTCACTGTATCCCTTCATGTCGATCATGCTGATGATTTCGATACTACGGACATCTTCTGCTGATATACCATACTGTGAGAGTTCTGAGGGGTCGTCCCATAGGTCTCTCAGGGCAATGTAGTCAAATGGAGCATGACCTGGGACTGAATAGACCACACCAGTCGCATTGTTGGGGTCGACAAATTCAGCTGGCAGAATAGGAATCTTGTGTTCATCATGGATAGCTGTGAAGTATTTGCCAATTATCCTTGAACCAGGAAAGGTCTCTAGTATCTCAACCTCTTTCGCCTGCAGTTTCAGTTTCTCAAATGCAGCCTTTGAAACCACCCACTTCTCACCGTCGACATTAGCCCAGACGTATTCTTCTGTAGGATGAATCCACATGTTAGTGACACCAAAGATAGTCTCGGGGCGTAGTGTTGCGGCGACCAGGAATCCGTCTTCGAAGGGCCACTTGATTGCTGTGAATTCCTTGATCTTTGCAGTTTCTCCTTCTAGTAGGTCATCCTCGCCAACTGGATTGCCATCTTTGGGACAGTATAACATAGGATAGTCACCTTGTTTGATGTATCCCATGTCCATCAATTTTTGGTACTGCCATTCAATGAACTTGTTGTATTCCTTGTCCCCTGTAGTGAAATTGCGCCTCCAGTCAATACTCACTCCGATTGCATCATAATCCTGTGAGATTACCTTTGCAAAGAAAGATGCTGTGATCCAAGGATCGGTGAACTTTGCGAGCTGAGCATCCACCTCCTCCTCAGTTTCGAAATACAGTCGCAAATCGCGTTTGTATTGCTCAATAGCCTTGGAATCCCCAGCCAGCACCCTATCGACCATTCCCTGAACAGGGGTTCCAGTCATATGAGAAGCCATAGGATATAACACATTGAACCCCAGCATTCGTTTATAGCGGGCAATCAAATCACCGATTGTGTAGGTTCTAGCGTGACCAATATGCGCAGCACCGTTCACATATGGATACGGAACTGTGAAGAAGAATTTCTTCTTCTTTGGGTCGGGGTCAGCTTCAAAGACTCTGTCTTTTCTCCAGCGCTTCTGCCACTTCTTCTCGATCTTTGCAAAATCACTCATATCCAGTAACCTCTCTTGATACTGAAGGGGTGGAACATTCCAAGATGGTGTCCTCTATAAAGGACTCGCAAAAGGAGTGTGTGCTAGTTATTGAGAACGCAATCCATCCTGGTTCACTCTGTCGACCTAGGATGAAGTATGTTGCTTATTAGAGCTATGGTTAGCTGAGGTTGACCTAGAAGATGAGAGAATAGATAAGGTATCAAACCCAAGATTGTAATGTGGAAAGGATGGGCAAATTCGGCAAATTGCTGATTGTGGTTTTCGTGACTCTAAACCTATTGATAGTCCTCATCAGGCCTACTAATTTCAATCGAGATATGATACCAGAAGAATCGCAGTCAGATAGTCTTCACATAATCTCAGATGATGCTCCCATCTCCATCACCTCAGATGCAGACTTCACCAGCCAGGGATGGCCAGGAAATGGTTCAATATCAAATCCATTCATAATTGAGAGTCAAACGATTAGCAGCGACACGACATGTATTTCG
>JAEOST010000048.1 GCA_016840245.1 Candidatus Thorarchaeota archaeon | reverse complement strand
GTTTGGTTTCACTCTCAACTTACTATCAGACTTTGTGACATCCATTCCAGAATCACTTGGAAACCTATTTGTCTTGATATATCGTGGTGCGTGGGCTTTAGTTGCAAGTGTCATCACAGTCTTTCTATTAGTCAGGATGATTCGTCGGGAACTCGATGATGACTGCAGGATTACCCGCCGATTCAATATTGAGTTAACGTTCAACAATGAGACTGGAGACCCAATAATTTCCGATGAATACACTCAGAAAATATTAACCACTTTTTGTAATCAAATTGGTGAGAGTTACCGACCAATTGGACAAACAATTTCTGAGATTAAGCCTGGCTTCAGAGAGTATAAGGACATTTTACCTATTGTAGAAGGTGTTGTCTTCAGGGAGTTCGTGGATAAGACAGAGTGGGTCTGTAATTCAGCTGATATCAGAACGGATGTTAGAACATATCCTTTACGTAATATTGTTCATTGGGATAAAGGGCAATTCTTTGAAAACGTCGGTGGTTTCTTTGACAATGATAGCCTGGAAATCCCTGGGAATTGCTCAATATCCTATAAGCGAGACCCCTCAATGGAAAAAGCAGTTCTACGAATTGACTGGAACCGGGGATATCAAGGTTTCTTTACTATGGAGATAAGACTAGCACCTACCGCACCGCCAACACACGATGGTACAATTCGACTCATCGCTTTCGTGATATGTGAAGCCCGTTTCAGTCCTGTAAGGCTTCAGTTTGGTCTAAGACACGTTGAGAATCTTGTTCTATGGACGGAGTTACTCTTCGATATCTTCTTTGAAAACATTTACTCGCGAATTCTGAATAGATAGAGCTAAGATATTAGAAGAAAGTGAAAATGATTCAATTAGAATTGAAATTTCAATTAAATTGCGCCTTGTTTCCATGTATGTGAAAACCCTTTTCTAGGGGTGTATGATTCTTTGGCACTGTGAATCAAAGGATTCGCGAACACGGAGGTTATAAAGAAAATGGAATCAGGTGGTTCCGGAAAAACAATGGGTGTAATACTGCTCATCGTGGGTCTTCTCGTTGGATTTGGTGCCGGGTATATGGTCCCTGCATTAGTCACTGCCGACGATTATGTCGTCATAATGAGTCGTGGTGAAATCATTGTTGGAACTAACTCAGGTTGGCCACCGTTTGAAATGGTCAATACAACCGATAATAGTCTCATCGGTTTTGATATTGATCTTGCTGAAATGGTAGCTGAATATATGGGTGTAACAATAGATTGGGTAGACATGGGATTTGAAGCTTTAGTTGGTGCATGTCAGGCAGGAACAATCGATATGATTGCTTCAGCGACGTTCATCACTCCTGAGCGGTGTGCAGTTCTTGAACCAGTATGTTGGTATATTCGTACCAACGAGGTAATGGTTGTCAAAGGTGATTCTGCTATCACAGCTGATGAGCTTGAAGATTTTGCTGGGATGGATGTTGGAGTACAAACTGGTACTACTGAAGATGAAGCAGCCTCGAATGCAACATTGGGTATTGATGTTCACAGATATCCACTAGTTGAAACAATGTTTCAGGACTTGGATTCAGGTGCTCTTGATGCCATATTTGTTGATGAACCGATTGTCGGTCTCTATAGTACAGTATATGATGTCAAGATAATCTTCGCACGACTAGCTCCCCCAACAGCATTCTACATCAGATATGGCAGTCATAGGCTTTCTGCAGCTGTTAATAGCGCAATTGCTGATGGTTTTGCCGATGGAACTGTAGATGCACTAATTTCAAAGTGGTTCGGGTGATGCTAAATGCAAGGGGAGCCGGGACTGTTTGACATACTCATAATGATTATGATCAGAGGTGTCCCTACGACCCTTGTTCTCACCCTTGCCGCATTGGTAGTTGGTCTTCTATTAGGGCTTTCATTAGCCCTTCTACGTGTATATGGCCCAATAGAATTGCAATGGGTTTCTCTACTATATGAAAAAGTACTTCGAGGAATTCCATTGCTAATTCTTCTTTTTATATTTGGAATCGGTTTATCAGGACTTTTTTCGTGGGCGGGTTCAGGAAGTAATGCACTATTTGTAGCCGCAATAGTTTCACTTGCTCTAAGAAGTGCAGCTTATCAGTCTGAGATTTTTCGTGGAGGAATAATGTCTGTTGATCCTGGACAGATGATGGCTGCTCAGTCTATTGGTATGAATAACATACAATCAACAAGGTACATAATATTACCACAGGCATTACGCCTTTCTTTGCCAGGATGGGCAAATGAGTATGCTGTTGTTATTAAGGATTCATCGCTGGCTATGGCTATTGGTGTGCATGAAATTATTTACCAAATGCAGGCATTTGCTTGGGTTTATCCAGCACTCTTCTTTGGAATCGTAGTGGTAATTACGATTATCTATTTCATATTTACATATCCCGTTACAAGATTCGTAGCAGAATCTATGACAAAGAGACTTAGACAACTTGGTCTTGGAGGAGGAAAAGAGTGACAAAGGTTCTAGAAATCAAAGATGTATGGAAGGCATATGATACACTTGAGGTTCTCAAAGGGATTTCGTTTGATGTTCAAGAGAGCGAAGTAAAGGTGGTCTTCGGACCAAGTGGATCAGGTAAAAGTACTCTATTAAGAGTCATCAATATGCTTACTCCTCCTGAGAAGGGTGAAGTGCTCCTTCGAGGAGAAAGTCTAATGGATCCGAAGGCAGATTTAAACAAGTTGCGTGCAAAAATTGGTTTTGTCTTCCAGAACTTCAACCTCTTCGCACATCTTAGAGCTATAGACAATGTTAGCATTGGTCCTCATCTTGTTCTGGGTATGACAAAAGAAGAAGCTAAGAATCATGCTGAAGAGGCTCTAGCCAAGGTCAAAATGGAGAAATGGGGTCATCATTATCCAGCGGAACTCAGTGGAGGCCAGCAACAGCGTGTTGGTATTGCGCGATCTCTAGCTATGAATCCTGATGTAATTCTGTTCGATGAACCAACATCCGCACTTGATCCGGAACTAATAGGTGAAGTGCTGCAAGTTATGTTGGACATAGCAAAAGAAGGAACAACTATGATTGTTGTCACTCATGAAATGGGCTTTGCAAGAGCAGTTGCAGATGAGATGATTTTCATGGATGAAGGAATCATGGTAGAACGAGGTACTCCTCAACACTTCTTCAAAGGTCCTGAAACAGAACGAGCACAACGTTTCCTCCAGAGATTAGAGGTACTATATGGACAAGCAGAAGCTGAAAAGAACATGGAATAACTTGAGGGAATCCTATTGACAATTACACCATACAATCCAGCTATCGGCGCTCTCCAAATGGATTATGGAGTTGAAATTGTCAATGGATTTCTTACAACGATGGGACTGTACTTGTTTGGTATAGTTTTTGGTCTTGGCTTAGCAATTGCACTTGCTGTTGGTAGACATTATGGTGGTCCTGTTACATCTAGAATAGCCACGGGGTATATTGAATTTTTCAGAGGCACACCATTGCTAGCACAGCTTCTCGCAATCATCTTGTTTCCTAGTGCACTCAGTGCTTGGATGGTTGAGCAAGGGATGGCACCATTAGATATGAGTTGGGAAATTATTCTCCCCGATCCTTGGGGAACTCCAAGTGTATTTCTAAACACTAGACTTCTTCTTTGTGCCATTACACTAGGTCTAAACAGCGGAGCATATCAAGCTGAATTCTTCCGCGGATCGATGGGTTCTGTCTCCGCTGGTCAATCGTTGGCGGCCATTTCAATTGGAATGACAAAACGACAAGAGATTCGACATATAATGCTCCCTCAAAGTCTTAGACGTGCAATACCTGCATGGTCTAATGAAGCAGTATATCTTCCCAAGTATACAACCGTTTGTTTTCTTGTAGGTGTCGAAGATCTCTTTGGTAAGGCATCACTAATCGTCTCTCGTACATATCAAGTTCTTCAGGTATACGTGGTGGTTGCAATTATTTTCTTAGTATTAATCAGTGTCATTTCATGGATATTGAACTACATCTATAAACGAATGAAGATACCTGGTGTTTAGATGGACACCGGCACTCCTCATCATTTCCACTAAGTTAACTAAATTGATAAGAGAAGTTTCATTGTCTTCTTTTGTGATAATTGAGTGTCTGATAGAGGAGAATGCGATTACCAATAGCTATCTTGTAATCTGTGAAGCGACGTTGGAATCCATCATCATTGACCCTTTCTTTGACTATCCACAAGGAGAACGCATCCTCGAGGATATTCTCAATAGAGGACTGACTCTGAAATATATAATCAATACTCATGGTCATCCTGATCACATAAGTGGCAATCGAATGATTAAGGAATCAACCGGAGTACCAATCCTAGTACATGAGAATGATGCAGATGAACTCGTTTCTCCTTGGTGGATGTTGAAGGCTATTGCTGAATCACCCCGTGAATGTCCTGAATGCGGAAAGACTGCAAAGAGAACTCTGGAGATTTCAGAAGATGAGCGAACTGCAATAATGGGTTGCAAATTCTGCGGCCCAAAGTTGAACTTTGAAACATCACCAGCTGCAGATATGATCTTGAAAGACAAGGACATTGTTCAGGTTGGAAATATCGATTTCACAATCATTCACACTCCAGGACACACCAGTGGTAGTATCGTAATATACTCTGAGAGTGAAGGTATTGTTTTCACTGGGGATACATTGCAGGCGGGAGCAATCGGTGGAACTAGGTCTCCTTCTTCTTCTGTTGATGACATGAAGCGTTCTCTTGAGCGCCTCATGGAACTACCTGATGATACAATCATCTACCCTGGTCATGGTCGACTCACGACAATTGGAACTGAGCGTAGAGAGAATCCATTTCTTTGAATCTTTGATTATTCTAAATCAACATTCCAGCTGTCAGTATCCACACTGTGATCAAAGTTCCCATAATCGTTCCAAGATAGATTCGACCTGTCTTCAAGTAGAATGCTGTCATGATGAAGAAGATTCCAGCAAACACTGGAAGTATCTGCATCAGGAAGATTCCATAGAGTCCAAAGAGACCACCAAATGAAAGCAGTGGACCTGTTCCGAAAAGGAACATTGGTAGATACTGAAGAGTGATTGCAACTAGCAATGTAGATTCCATTGCAAATACTGCTTTGAGCCACCAAATGAATTGTGTCTTCAGAGATGAATCAAGCTGTTCTTGCTTT
>JAEOST010000486.1 GCA_016840245.1 Candidatus Thorarchaeota archaeon | reverse complement strand
GTTGATGGCCATCTGCTCTTATGCCATAGCATTTCTTCCATTTCTCTCGTCTCCAAACACTCTCAAATGTTAACGGGTCTTTCAACCCATCATATCCGATTCTTACTACAATCGTGCTTGATATGTTCTTCTACAGTCTGAAAAATGAGCTTATGCACGAAAAATATCCGATTTCACTGTTCAGCACAACAAATAAGGCGTGGAGTATGAAGAGAAGAGAGAATAGAATCTCAGGAGAGAGCGCTTTGAGCTATGGAGATGTCATTGAGAATTCTACCCAGCGGCTTCGAGATCTAACCCAAAGGGGAGGAACGGTTGTTGGGTATCTGTATCCACATACGCCGTTAGAGCTGATTATGGCCCACGGATTAACACCTTCATTGATCCGAGTCAATCCCTCAGCAACGGCTGGATTTGAGGACAGTCTTCAGACATTTTCTTGTGCCTTTACTCGGAATATCTATTCCCAACGAGCAAGTGGAAACCTGCTCTCATTGAGTGGCATTTTGTTTCCTGGTAACACATGCGATGCTTTACAGAATGTTGGTGATGTCTGGAGGCACCGTTTTCCTGATGACAAGATTCTTCGTGTGACTTATCCAGCAACCACAGAATCCGAACATGCAGTTGATTTTCTTGCGAGAGAATTTAGCATGCTCAGCAAGAACATCGCAGAAGTATTTGAAAAACCAATATCTGCTGTGGAGATGTCTGTAGCTACATCACTGGTAAACGATTTTCGACATGCGATGCAGTTTCTATATGCAGCACGTGTATATGATCCACAATCAATCTCATATGCGGATCTTGCTGGTCTATTACGTGAATTCCTAACAGCACCTGAAAGAAGCATTGTAGATGAGATTGCAGACCGTTTTCGTTCAGTGCGAGAAATTTTGGAGAGGGATAAGCAACTACAAGCAGCTGATATCCTGAAGGATGCCCTTCTTACGAAGAACTTCGATAAAGTTGAACCACCAAAGGCTCTGGATCATCCGCGAATTGTAATTGTTGGAGGAATGGTTGAACCACAAGCCATTGCCTCTCTTGTAAATAGTCTAGATGGAGTATCAGATTCCATTATCGCCCTGGATCTTCTCAGTTTTGGATTCAAGACAGTATTTACTCCAAAGACTCAGATTCCTCCTGTCAATAAAGGAGCCAAACCGGTGGGCACAGCTCCTGAACCCTCTTACGAAGGACCCTTCAAGGCGATGGCAAGAGCTATTCTTCAAGCACCCCTTGAACCAACACAAGAAGGCCTTTCAAACAGGTTAACCTTCTTGAGAGAGTTATTGCCAAAGATTGGTGCACAAGGACTAGTAGTCTGTGAACAGTCCTTCTGTGACCCTGATGAATTCGAATCACCATCCTTAGAGAAAGCTGCAAAGGATGTTGGTATTCCATCATTGCGTCTACCCCTTGATCCGGAACTATCAGACAGAGGACGACTTGAAGGTAGACTCCAGACATTTCTGGAAACAATAGGAGAGGTCTGATACAAATGACTGAAGAAAAGGCATACCGACGACTTGAAACATCTAAGCAGCTTCAACAGCTGCAATTCATGCATATGCTTGAGGGTCACAATGCAAGTGAGGAGGGTAAACTCACGTGGGTGACTTCTGGTTTTCCTGTTGAGATTCCTGTTGCAATGGATGTGGGTGTTGTCTATCCCGAACAGTATGCTGCGGTTGTTGGAGCGAATAAAGTTGGTCCGACAGTTTGTGGATTTGCAGAAGACTTTGGATACTCTAATGAGATATGTTCGTATGCTCGAGCAAGTATCGGATCTGTTCTCAAACCAGAAGAGAGTCCTCTTGAAGGATTACCGAAGCCGCAGTCACTCCTTGCCTGTAACAACATCTGTGGGACAGTACTCAGGTGGTACGATGCGGTATCGGAACTAACAGGAGCTCCTGTATTCCTCTTCGACACACCTGCGCTTGATATAGAGCAACAGCCCCATCATATCGAATACGTTCGTAACGGGATTGAGAAACTAGTAGAATTTCTTTCATCTACACATGGAGCAGAACTCACAGAAGAACGGTTAGTTGAAACAGCCAAACTATCCTCCGAAGCTATCAAACTCTGGGGGAAGTCCCTTGAAGCATGCAAAAACAAACCAACACCATTGAACTGCGCAGATAGGTTCCTCACAATGGCACCTGTAGTATCCTCTCGGGGCAAGGATTACTGTGTCGATTTCTACAAGACGCTCTATGAAGAAGTTGAAGGACGCGTGAAAGAAGGTATTGGAGCTATCAGAGATGAGAAAGTCCGTCTATTGTGGGACAATATTCCACCCTGGTTCCAGATATTCAGATTCTTCAATGGAATGGCTCAGAGAGGTGTGGCATTTCCTGCTGATACTTACACTCATGCCTGGTCTGGTGCCATTGAAGGTGATGACCTCTATGAGAGTGTGGCTCAAATCTATAGCAATGTCTACCTAAACAAGGGTCTCGAAGCAAAGGCTGACAAGATGGAGCAGTTAATCAAAGACTACGATCTTGATGGATTCATCATGTTCTCTGTCAGGTCTTGCAAGAGATACTCTCTAGGTCAGATGGTGACAAGAGAGATGGTGACCGAGAGAACAGGCGTGCCTGGTACCATAATAGAGGGCGATATGGTCGATAGTAGACTATTCAATGAGGCTCAGATTGCTACTAGAGTGGATGCACTCCTAGAGATGTTCGTATGAGGCATGCTTGATGGGAACTGGCAAACTTGGTATAGGTGTCGACATAGGTTCAACGACCACAAAGGCAGTCTTGGTTGACCACACAGGTAGTATGCTGACTTCTTACCTCATCTATACAGGAGCAACTGCAGAAAAAGCGGGAGCAAGGGTCATCGAGGAAGTCTGTAACCTTGCAAGAGTTTCACCTGATGATGCAACAATAATAGGAACTGGATATGGACGTGCACTTGTTGAATCTGCTATCAAGAAGGTCACAGAGATTACGTGCCACAGTGTGGGAGTCCATCACTTGAATCCAGAAATCCGACTGCTCATCGATGTTGGTGGCCAAGACTCCAAAGTCATCAAAATTGGGCAGAAGGGAAGGCCTGAGGACTTTGAGATTAATGACAAGTGTAGTGCAGGTACAGGACGATTTCTTGAGGTCATGGCAAGAGTCCTAGAGGTTTCCATGGACGAATTGGGCCCCCTCGCATTGAAATCAGACTCTCCCTGTGACATTAGTAGTACCTGTACTGTGTTTGCTGAGAGTGAGGTCATTGGAAGAATCGGTGCTGGAGAAACGCCTCATGATATAGCTGCAGGAATCCATCGATCTATGGCGTCAAAGATTGCCACTCTATCAAAGCGAGTTGGAGTTGTGCAACCGATAGGCGTCACAGGTGGTGTTGCGCAAAACCCAGCATTCCTGCATTACATCTCGAAACAACTTGGTGCTGAACTATGGGTTCCTCATATCCCACAACTGACTGGTGCATTAGGTGCTGCAGTATTAGCACTGAAGGATTCTGCTTGACCGAAACTAAGAAGGATTGATTAGAAAGTTCTGACGGTAAGTTGATTGTGGTGGGGCTTTGAACGACGATTTGGACATCATTGACTCTGATGTAAGAAGATCGGAACCCAATCTGTTTGAGAAACTTGGTCGTTGGACATACGTATGGTTCGGAGCATTGGTGATTCTTGCAGCTTTCACAGTTATCGCTTCGATTCCCTTGTATTCTACGTTTACAGGACATCTATCCATCTCATACCTACCTCTCCTGATTCTTGTTCCTATCATATTATACGTTACAAAGGAATCTGCAGAGGATCGGGCACCTACATCATTTTCAAATTACCAACTGAGTTTACTAACATTGATTGGTCTTCTTGGGTTCGTAGTACTCTTTCTTGGTCCAGAGGGAAGTATTGTATACTACACACAGTATTTACTACTCTTTTGCTTCATCGTTCCTGCAATCATTGCAATATTAGCATTCAAAATACCCTTCAGAAACTTAGGGTTCCGTGCAAATCGTACTGACCTCAAAGTAGCTATTCTATGTGGAATTATCTATGGTGTTCTGGTTTTCCTGATGGTAGGATATGGCGAATTCAATGCGATCTTGGATATATTTGGCCCATACACCAGGTTCATTCCATCAGTTCTTCCACAAGCTATAGTTTTGGCTTGCATAATTTCTATCTTCGGCATAGCATTACCAGAGGAATTCTTTTTCCGTACTCTACTACAGAGTAGTTTCAGTGAACGATTAGGCTCAGTTCATGGTATTTTACTCGCGTCATTAGTATTCGGTCTGTTTCATGTGCCAACGAACTTCATGGTCTACTATATGATCTATGGGGATTCTGCAGCTTCATTACTCTATGCACTAATCATCACCTTCATAGCTCAAAGTCAGGTTGGACTCATATTGGGAATTGCGTGGCATCGTACAAGAAGTCTGATGCTTCCGGTCACACTTCATGCAATTCATGATATCATAGAAATGCTACCATTATTCATTGTAATGTTCCTACCCGGTTTTGTACATTTCTAGTTTTTTTCATTGCAGCCATAGGTAAAGTATGTAGCTCAGCTGTTGGAAATCCTTGATTGAGATGATACTGCGCTGAACTTGTGTATTAAATTAGAATCTTCAATCTCTCCAGACCATATAGTAGGTGTTCTGTAATGCAGTGGAGGTTTGGAAAACTCCGAATTCGGAATATTCAGGGTATTTTGCTAATACTGATTCTTTACATGATGGCTGTGTCACCAATTCCGACTTGTGCACAGGCTGAACAAGCTGACCTGACAGGTGTGAAGGTAGCTATTTACAGTGGTGCGGGAGTAATGAGGTCTAGTCGTACTGCTTGTACAAAGATGTTCGAGTGGATGAATGCAACTGTTGATTCTGTTAATTCTATTGATGTCATGAACGGCACTCTTGATGACTACGATATCTTTGTACTTCCGGGTGGTTCAGAAACTACAGCAAGTAGTGAACTTGGTTCAGAAGGAAGAGCAATACTCAAGGGATTTGTCAGGGAAGGTGGTTGTTATTTTGGTATCTGTGGTGGAGCAACCTTTGGAGCCAATCATCTACGACTCTGGAATGGGTATATGAGCCAGCTGACTGAAGTTGGTGGTATCATACATATGACTACCATGCATGTCAACCAGTCTTCAACTGGACCAGATCTCTCAGATCTACCAGAGAATTTCACTACCATGTTCTATGCGTCACAGTATTTTGTACCACGAGATGGATTTGATGTGCATAGGATAGCCACTTACGAAACGAATGGTGAGGCTGGAATGGTTGCATTCGAATATGAGAGTGGTAAGGTCTTTCTCTCAAGCCCTCATCCAGAATACGAAGAAAATAGTGACCGTGATGACGATGACTTTGGTGATTCCTATGATGATCCTGACTCTGAATGGCCTCTCTTGCTCAGAGTTTCCAGATGGCTTGTAGATGCATCAGTTGCAACAAGTACCTCTGAAACCACCTCTGAAACTACTACTGACGTGGATACTTCCTCTACAAATTCATTGACTACCAATACAGATCTTCCGACAGACATGATGTTTATTGGATTTGCGTCTGCTGGAGTGATTGCTGTTGTCGTTGTTGTAACAATCGTCTATAGAAGAAAAGGCACTTGATTGAGTAGATACTAGGCACTGGTTGGTTCAGCAGACTTACCAGCCTCAAGACCTAACTTTAGAGCCTTCATGTTGGTTTCAATAAATCTGGGCCAGCGCTCCTTGACTCTCTGTTCAAGTCCCTTTGCGCTAACAATTCCTGTGATAGATGCAAGTGCACCCATCATGACAACGTTAGTAGACTGCTTTGTGCCCACCTGCTTTTCTGCAATCCTAGTTGCTGGAATTCTGTAGACCTTCACTCCGTCTGGAAGGTCGCCCTCGATTTCAACGAGGTCCTCATCAATAATAAGAACACCATCATCTTTCAGACCATCAATATATTCCAAGTACGCTGCCCTGCTCAGGACGATGAAGACATCTGGATGGTGTACTTTTGGATAATCGACTTCTTCGTCATCAATGACTATCTCGCTCTTACTGGCTCCACCTCGGGCTTCTGGACCGTAGCTCTGAGTCTGCACACATTGCTTACCCTCAATGAGTGAGAGGGTCTCGCCTAGTACCATTGCCATGGTAACAATACCCTGGCCACCAAATCCACCAATTCTAACTTCGTAACGGACCATCTATTTGCCCTCCCTGAACTTTTCGTGAGCCCCTCGAAGCACAGCAGTGTACTCGGGCTTTTCGATGTCCAGGAATTCACCGCAGACGATTCTTGTGTCGTAATCAATCTCTGCCTCATGTGGTGGTAGACCGTTTTGAATCTCTGCAACTTCTAGGAGGTGTTTGTGCATATCAAGCCCGTCGCCTAGTCTGTTCATCCTACCATAAGCTGTTGGGCATGCGCCAATAATTTCAACGAAAGAGAAGCCCTCCTTCTTGATACCCTTCTCGATTGAGCGGGTTGCTCGTCGGGCTTGAACTGCAGTCCATCGTGCTACAAATGTTGCACCAGATGATGCCGCTAGTTTGACGAGATTGAAGGGATGTTCCTGATTGCCTAAGGGTCTTGGGCTGGTCTGTGAATAACGTAAATGTTCAGTTGTTGGACCGAATTGACCGCCTGTCATGCCGTAGTTGAAGTTATTGATGCACACAACAGTGATATCGATGTTTCGCCTGGCTGCGTGGATTAAGTGGTTTCCACCAATTGCAGCTAGGTCTCCGTCTCCGGAAACAACGATGACTTCGAGTTCTGGATTGGCAATCTTGACACCCTCTGCAAAAGCAATAGCTCTGCCGTGAGTCGTGTGATAAGTGCCTGTTTTGAAGTAGCCAGAAGTTCTACCAGTACAACCGATGCCGCTGACTACGACTACCTTGTTGAAGTCAAGGCCTAGATTGTCGATTGCACGGGCAATCATATTCGTGACTACACCGATTGAACAGCCACTACAATATATCCACGGCTGACGATCAGCCCTGATGTACTTGGCCATTGGATGTTTGAGTACAGGAGTTGACTCGGTCATTGAAGGGTTCACCATATCCCTTGAGCGACGAGCCTCTTTCCGAACTTATCATGATAAAAGAGTTATTGCTCCGGATGTAACAACGTTAATGCAATACTTCCTGTATTTCGGGAGTGTAACCTATCACTGAACGAATATCTCTCCATTTTGAACTCGATTTCATCCATGCGAGACCAATCATAGTAACACCAATAATGCAAATCACAACACCGACAACAAGCCCAGGTAGAGGATCTACGCTTGACGAGTTTGTAGTCGCAAGTAGGATAACAATAGTAGTTTGGAACATCATGGCAGCGGGAATTGCTGAGAATAATATGACACCTTTACAAGTTCCAATAACGAGGGTTGCCTTACTCAAGTTCTCAAGGTCCTGTTCCTTGAATCCCCTTCCTGAAATCATATCTCTGAACTTTGTTCTGGCTCTTCTAATATTAAGTGCAGAGGGAATGAGGAACACAATTCCGCCGCCAATTACATAGAGAGCTCCAATTCTTAGAATATCAGAAAAATCTCCATAGGTTGGTCTAGGCCATAATTGTATGTATAGACTTGAGGCAAATAGAATTGCATGTGCGCAAATGAGAATGATAAAGATACTAATTCCAACCCTATCTGTATGTGCTTCTATCTTTCTACACGAAGGACATGAACCATGTATTGTATATTCAACTAACTTTCCACATCTTCTACATGACATCTTGACATAATCTCCCTGTGGTTAGTGCTGTTGAGATACGTAATCCGACGCTTCCTTTTGGTTTGTGAAGAAACTCATCTTGTTCCAGTTTCTCTTTAGAAGAATCCGTGCCAAAATGAGAATCAAGATCCCAATACTAAGAGTTGATACGGCGAATACCAGTATTGGAATCACAACAGCTAAGTCAGCAGTAGTAGTCAATGCTACAATAGGTGGAAATACTCCCAATGCAACTGTAAGTGCACCTATTACCTGAAGTAGATAGCCCCCACCAAGTAAGAGTGCGATTTTGCTGATACTCTGCACAACCTCCTCAGTATAATCTAATTCTACTAATTCTGTTTCTAATCCTTTCCTCACTTCAATGATTTTTCTTCCGGAAAGAAAGACCAAGACTAAGCAACTTCCGAAACCAATCATCGATATCAGTAAGAGATAAACTACTAGATCACCCTCTGGAATATTCCAAGGTGGAAGGAATGCTACAATGAATATTGACGATATTGCTAGACCAATTACACTACAAATCAACACAATGAGATTTCCTGACTGATCCTTAGCTGTTGATTCCACAAGTTCGCAGACAGTGCACATCTCAACCTCTAGATTATCGATGTGCTTACCACATTTCCTACAAACCACTCCAATGCAACCTCCATAACCAACTATTCTATGGTTATATAATAGTACTATTTTATGAGTATATAATATTTTGCTGTTCTTCGATATAAAGCACATCTCAAATTAACAACTTGATAGATAGCAAATTGCTATCTCAGTATCTCATTGATTTGAAGAACCAAGAGCCAG
The DNA here is from genome assembly GCA_016840245.1 of Candidatus Thorarchaeota archaeon. The sequence goes on along the minus strand of JAEOST010000486.1, from coordinate 6,686 downwards.
TTCCTTGACTTTATCATATGCCTCTTTGGCATCCTCTTCTCTTCCCATATCATCTAACAACATCGCAAGCGCAGCCCACGCCATAGAATAGGTTGGTTGAAGTTCGACTGCTTTTCTATAAGCTGCCTCACAACCCTCATACTTCTCCAGTCTAGCTAACATTTGTCCAAGATTAAACCATGATGATACAGATGTCGGTGCAAATTCTACAGCTTTTCTAAAGGCCTTCTCAGCCTCTTCTATCCTATCTAATTTTGAGTGTATCAAACCAAGATTATGCCATGCAATTGGATGTTTAGTGTTGAGTTCAATTGCACGAAGGCAACTAGATTCTGCCTCGTCATCTCTTTCAAGTCTACTCAAAACAAGACCCAAATCAATTAGGACTCCCTCATCATTTTGTTCAAGCTCTAGAGCCTTTAGAAATGCCTCCGCGCACTCTTCCCATAATTCTAACGCATTGAGAGTCTTTCCAAGATTAGCCCAAGCCCTCTGATAATCTGGTCTCAACTCAACGGTTTTCCTCAAAGCCTCTGCAGACTCTTCAAATCTACGTGTTACCCCCAGTACACCTCCAAGATCATTCCATGCGTCTTCATTATTTGGGTCGAGTTCGATTATTCTTCGAAGTATTTCCTCGGCCTCCCTCCACTTGGACTGTCCAAGATACTGAGATGCCAAGTTGTAGAGTTTGGATACATCGTTGTCGTCATTCATGGAGATTCACGTCTAGCTCGCAGATAACTGTCAGTCATAAACCTAGTGCATTTTATGGGCTAAGTGTGTTCACTTGATGATTTCATCCCACTCGTCATCAGTAAATGCATTCTGTAGTTGTGCACTCTCAACAATAGGGTCCCAATTGGTCCATCCTTCTTCCTTTGCTCTAATCAGGTATCTCTTCGCCCGTTCTACATTTCCTAATACACCATTGGATCTAGCTGATAGAAGATATGCCCAGACTGGAACTTCACCACTCTTGAATGCATTTTCGAATTCTGATACTGCCTCTTCATGTTCTCCGTCATAGAAGTGCCGCATCCCTGCCTCTGCAAAGTGAACTGCCTCATCAAACATACAGATGTAGTGCAAGTAGCCGCGTTCCTTGACGAAGCCTACTTTTTCTGCAACTCCAATCGAGCCATAGTTATGATCTTCACAGTGCCAACCAACAGTAGAGTATCCTAATGAGAAACATTGCTCAACAGCAGCTGCAGCTGTGGCAGAGCCAAGACCTTTCATCCTGTACTCCTCAGTTGTGATTATCCCAATCTCGCACTCGTCACCACTAGCACAATCGGAGTTGATCCATACGACTATCTTATTTACATGAACCAGACACTTCCCGAAACCCCTCTGCTTCTGTTCATCCAAACTATTCTCTGTCCATTCTCTGATATCTTCTGGAAATTCATAGGAATCTTGAATGAATGACGAATCGACTGGTACATGCTCATACCCATCAGGAATATTCTTCCTCCAGTCTAGACCAACCTTGTTACAGGTGTAGTGCATTCTGTTAGTTGGTAGGGGTCTACGCAAGTCAAAGATGAACGAGAACTGCTCTTTCCATGAATCAGAATCGATATGAAAGAAGAGTTCACTGAGAAATTCTGGGTTCACCGGAGAGTAGTATTCACCTTTCAGAATCATATCATGTACCAACAGTCGTAGACCACTATTGAACGCTGTATTGGTTGGCTCTCCAGCTAGAAACCATCCTTCTGTTGTAGCCATGAATCCTGAGTTTGGGCTTTTTGGGTCATCAACCCAGATTTTTCCTGGAGATGTGTGTTCAATGACTGCTCTGACAACTACTTGGAAATCAAATCCTCTAAACAATACCCGTACATTTTCATAATCTTGGCTATCTAATTCCTGAAATATAGGACATCACCTTTAGGCGGGAGATGCCAGTATCTGTTGAAATCCTAATAAATATGAGTTGTACTCCGCCAATTGTTTGCTCTACTTTCTTTTCCGAACCATTACAAGGATGATTATGATAACGACTGCAACTCCTCCGCCAATTGCGACTATGAATATCATCGGCATATCTGGAGGCGGTGTTGTTGTTGAAGTTGTATCGGTATCTGACGTTGTGTCTGTTGTAGAAGTATCGGTCGTAGTTGTTGTTGTGGTCGTAGTCGTCGTGGTGGTAGTGGTCGTCGTGGTTGTAGTTGTACTTGCTGGTAGAACTGTCACCCATACCAAATCAGATACGGTATTATCCCGTTCATCAGTAAGTTCAATCGTAACATTGTTGTTTCCTACCAATAACACGTCTAATGTGAGTACAATCTCAGAATCTCCTGCAGTGGTGCCACCGCTTGTGAAAGAGGAACCATTGATGTAGATGACGTAATTTATTGAACTATAATCGTATACGCTCCACGTTATGTTCTTGCTAGCATCTCCAAATTCAATCTCTTGATCCGGAGGATGGTCAACAATGGGAGCTGTTGCATCATCTACTCTTACTTCAACAGTATCTTCTGCACTATTACCAGCTTGGTCCATCACAACAATACGGTATTCGAAGGCACCAGGGTCTTCTTCTACAAGACTGATGACTATTGATTCACCTGTTGTGTTCCACAAACCAGAATGAATCAAGACGGACTCTCTATATATTGAGTAATTCTTGGGATTCAAATCTGTTGCAACCCATGTTATAGTTACACTAGTTTCACCTTCATCCATATTCACATTTGAAGGTGAATCCACTTCAGGGTCATTGTTGTCAACATAGAAGACAAATCGAGAATGTTGGGAGTTGCCTGCAGTATCGTATGCATAGATGTCAATGGTATGCTCGCCATCTATAGATGACATTGGTACTTCACCATCGTCAACATACCCTAGAGACCCCCCATCTAACCTAAATTGTACATAATCCAAGTTAGCATCAAACACATCTACATAGATGTAATCAACAGCTGGGATTATAGTGTCATTAACCAGAGTTCGAAGTTGAATTGTAGGTTCTGTGTCATCCACAATGAAAACGTACACTTGGTGATTCCAGTTGCCTATGGAGTCTTGCATGTAGATATGCAGAGTATAGTTATCCTCGCCAGTTGGGGCTGTCACACTATAGGGCTCAGTGATTGTTGAATTGGAGCCCAAGTCCCAGTTATACTCAACAAGACTCGTAGTACTGTACTGATCTGAAATCTCAATGTCAATAGTTGCTCCGGACTGTGCAGCAGTTTCGTTCCCTGGACTGATAGAGGAAACATACGGTCCTGAATCATCTGTTGTAAAATAGTAGGTTGCAGATCTTACATTCCCCGCGGAATCATTGGCATATATCTTGAGGGTATTGAAACCTTCAGAGGCAATGAGTGGGATATCATAGTCTGCTTCTAATGTGTGATTGATATTCTCAACGACCCAGCAATAGAGGACCACATGTAGATACGGATCACTGATTGAAAGATCAATCATTGTTCCCGATGTATAGGTGCCATACTCAGTTGGAGATACTAGACTTACAGTTGGAGTGCCATCATCGGTATGGAATGCATAGACCTTAGATGCCCAGTTTGCAGCGCTATCATTAGCATAGATGTAGAGAATATTCTCTCCTTGAAAACCTGGAAATGTAAGTGTGTATGGACTGTCGAGAGTTTGATTACTTCCCTCATAGTCCCAGCGATAGAGTACTTTGTCTAGATTGTCATCTGTGATACTGAAAGAGATCGCTGTATTATATACCGCAACTGTATTGTTTGCTGGTGAGAGTAGCTGAATGTCAATTAGAGTATCATCTACTGTGAACACAAAGACCCTGTAGGTCCATCTTCCGAAAGAATCGTTTGCATAGACATGCAGATAATGGTCCGTCTGACCCACTGGAATGGTTGTCGTGTAGGGTCCACCAACCCATGTACTATTTGACCCTGCAGAATCCCAGTGGTAGAGAGTGTGATTCAGAGAAGCATCTGAGATTGTTACAGTTATCAATACTCCAGACTGTTGTATTGAATTATTTGCAGGGCTTGATGGACCAATAGTAGGTGCATAGTCGTCAGTAGTAAAGACAAATCGCAGAGTTCGTGAATTCGAGAGATCGTCATATGCAGTGATGTCGACATAATGAGTCCCATCTCCAGATTGGAATGATAGTTGATACGGTGCTGAAAGTGGCAATGGAGTTGGGCTCCCATCCCAAGCATATTCAACTGAATCAACCACATAATCTGTGATGTCCCAATCAATCAGTGTGCCAGATATTGCAATGGTTTCATTTGTAGGAGTTGTGAGCGTTATGGTGGGTCCTGTATCATCTGTAGTGAATACAAACCACTCATACGTCCAGAAACCGACCGAATCAAGAGCATATACGTGGAGTGTATGCAGTATATCCACACTTGGAAGATACTCAATGTAGTCTGGGCTCCATGTTGTATTTGATGCTGCATTGTCCCAATGATAGAGTACGCTTGCGATCTGTGTTTCGATGAAGTCAACATCAATGGCTGTACCTGACGTATGCCTAGTATCGTTAGTCAGTGTAGCCAGCACTATGACTGGAGCTGTGTTATCTCCTATGAAGAGAAATACCTCTGTTGTCCATCTTCCTCCACTATCGTTTGCATATACATAGAGCAGATGACCTGCATCTCCGCTAGGTACTGGTGTGGTAAAGGTTGCTGCCCCTGTAGAATTAGACCCGCTGGAATTCCATCTGTAGAGAACTTCTACCAGCTGTGTATCCGTCACAGTCACATTGACGAGAGTTCCAGAGAGGACAACACTCTCGTTAGTCAATTCGTCTAGTGTTATTACTGGAGCTGCAGCGTCTACTACAAGGACATAGGTCTTTGCAGCAGTATTTCCAATGGTGTCATTCGCATAGACGTGAAGTGTCTTGCTACCTTCACTCATTGGAGCTGTTACGTCAAAGGGACTTGTCAGTGTGGAATTTCCTGTCCCCCAATTGTACAGTACAGTATCGAGATTATCCCAGTGATCATCGACATCAAGGTCGACTGTTCCTCCAGGTGATATCCATGTATCATTTGCAGGGCTGATGAGATTAATATCCGGTGCTGACCAATCCCCTGGCAATTTAACGAGGAAGCCATCATTTGTTCCGTTCAGGTCAGAATCGTATGCACTCGTTGTGGGGAGGTTTGTAGAGGCAGTAAATCCAGCTAAGTAGAAATTGCCATCTGTATCGACAGCTACACCTCGTGCACGATCCTCAGCGGTCCCCCCATAGATTCCAGAGGTTTCCAACCATCCAGTCTTATTGAACCAACCAATGAAACAATCCCAATCGCCCTTGGTTTAAGAACCATCATACCCATGCATTATTGGGAAGGCAGATTCAGAATTAGTTTCTCCACAAAAGTATACGTTATCGTCTGAATCAAGTGTTATTTTTCTGATGTAATCCTGACCAGTTCCACCAAGATAGGTACCAAATTCTACACCATCCCCTGTTGAATTTATTTTGAGTAGAAATCCATCATTGCTACCACCGAGGGTATCTTGGTATGCATTCTCGATAATGATACCTGATGATTCTGTGTAACCCCCAACTACAATACCATTCTGGCTATCCGCGCATATGGATGTTAATCTAACACCACTTCCACCACCAATATATGTGCTGAAATTCACACCTGTTCCGGTGGAATTGAATTTCATAATGACAGAGTCCCATGTGGCATCATTTGTTGAATCATATGCATTTTTCGTGAAGAAATCGTCCGCTCCGGTAAACACACCAAGATAGATGTCGCCACTATCTGCAACATCTACTGCATAACCATAATCAATTGAACTGGTTCCTGCATAGGTGCTAAAATTCAATGTACATGTGGGGTTCACAGTTGCTAGGGTTGCATCTCCCTGACCTCCATAAGTTGAGTTCCATGAATTAAGGAGCGGGAAGTTTGTTGATGAGAGCGACCATCCCGAAAATGCAATGCGGCCATCTGGACAAAAAGCAATATCATCAACTCGATCAGTATTATCCCCTCCGTAATATGAACTAAATACAAGCCCATTTCCTGTTGAGTTAAGAGCAGTGATAAATCCCTCATAAGAAACCCTAGTTGAATCAAAGGCATCTTTCAAGGGGAAATCATGATCTGGTGAATCTGTATACCCGCCAAATACACATTCTCCAGTGGAATTCACTGCTACTGCGAGTGGGATTTCAAACCCTGACCCCCCGAAGTATGTACTGTAAACCAGACCATTTCCAGTTGAGTTGAACTTGATGACAAATGCATCTGAATCTGTTCCATATCGCGCATCTTGATATGCGTTGGTAGTTGGGAAATCTGTTGATGATGTTGTTCCCACAATGTATGTACAATTTTGTGAATCGATTGCCATGTCCTTTGGTTCGTCGCCATCGGTACCTCCGAAATAGGTGCTGAAACATTCGATTGACGGGTCAATTACTAGGGTGGAAGAGCTATCGTAGTCACCAATATCAAAAGTGACTCTCTTTGATTCTAGCTGCGAAAAGACTGAATCAACATGCTCACCATTCTGCTGGTAGACATCTAAATCACTATCAGTAAGGATTGCATAGTCATATCCAGATGGGACATAAGAAACACAGGTTTCATCAACTTGGAGTTGTATTGGACCATCTACATTCATCACAATCTGTGATGGATCGCCACCTCTGTATACATAGAACTCATACTTGAGCCCAT
>JAEOST010000485.1 GCA_016840245.1 Candidatus Thorarchaeota archaeon | reverse complement strand
CCTGGTCTTATTATCATAGGCCTGATACTAATAGCAGTTGGCAATGAGTGGGGACAGTCCCAATAGAAGTACCATTGAAAATGAGATAGTGAGTTACTCCCCTATCTCTTTCCACTCAAGAACTTTCATGTCCTCAAGTGTGTGAAGGGCTTTTTGGACATCCTTCAATACTATTCCAAGTTGATCTGCAATATCCTTTGCTGTAAGCTTGCCATGGCACATCTTAGCAACATCGTATGTTTCTTGGGTCATCTGGCCTAGCCGCACCAACATGGGTGAAACCTTTCCTTTCAGAATCGGTACAATAGTCCTCAGTTCTGATGCTTTGCCATTCTTAGTTATATCATCAAGAATCGGACGGAATTTATCAAAGGGCTCAAGGTTACCATCCCAATCTCCCAGAATACTTGCAAAGAGATCATCGAAAGCAGCATTTACTTCTGCCAAAACCGCCATCGCAGCATTATCATCATCAGTCTTATCGACAGTAGCAGCAACGATGACATTATTCTTTAGGGAGAGGCAGATGTCAAACGCCCCAAAATCAATGACATGAACCCTATTTCCTTCACTGAGTTCTCTACCAAATTGGATAAGAGCTGTCAAGAAACCACTGATTAGATTTGGGTCCATCTCAGCCTCACCATATTTTCTATCAAGTACGCAGAGGCCGCTGTCAGCAATCAGGATGTAGATAGCTTGAATCAACCACGTCACAACCTTCAGTGATGTCTGAACGAAGTACGCGTTTTCGCTTTATATCACTTCTCGTTTCGTACCCTACATTTGAACGAGCGCTTTATCAAGCAAATTGGGCTAACTAATCTAGGTGAGTTCCTTGGATACAGCTAAGGATGCACGAGTTCTGGTACTTGAAGATGCTCTTCGACGACTTACTGAGGTAGTCAATAACAGAAAATTGAAGATCCACATAGACTATTCTAAGCTTGGAGAGGTTCTAAAGACAGCTGGAGCTCTTCTATATGAAGTAAAGTACAGCTATCAAGAATCTGCTCAACTTGCTAATCTTGAGCCTACAATCAAGTTGATAGATTCGATATCGCAGTTCGCGGAAGTCTATGAATCTGCAGTGAAGTCATCTGGATTTACTCCAAAGTCTGCTAAGGAACAACTTGTTGTAGCAGAAGTCCATTATTCCTTGTCAATTGTCAGTGGCTTCCAAGGAAAATTACAGTCGCACGGAGATGATCCCGCATTTGCTGTTGATATACTTGCTGTGGAAATCACTCAACTCAAACCAGTTGAAGGTGCGGAAAAATTGACTGAATGCCGTTGCACAGATGGTACCCGAATTTGGCAAATTGTAACTAATCTTCAGGGACTAATAACTAGCACAAAGCTTGCCTGCGCTTATCTACCACCAGTTGACATGATGGGGGTTGTGAGTGAAGCAATGTTTCTTGGAGGTGATTCGCTTCCTGAAACAACTCAACTTGGTCCACTCTCTGAAATTCCTCAATCTGCACTGGATCAGGCACGAGCTCAAGTTCTTCAGATAACAAAGAGGATGACATAGATGGATCTTCAAGAGATACAACGTGCTTTCGATGAATTTACCCGTGAACGTCGATGGAATGAATTTCAAGCCTCACAAGTATTTGCTCATATGATTGAAGAACTGGGAGAGATATCAAGGTATATCACTGTTGAAGAGGGGTACAAAGTTATTGGAATTGGGCACGAGGCTCCATCACGTGATGAACTTCCCCGTGAATTCGCTCAGGTCTTCTCACTATTCTTGCAGTTAGCAAATCACTTTGATGTTGATTTAGAAACAAGTTTCCTCAAAGAATTGGAACATATGAAGAACCGATTTCCCGCTGATAAGTGGCGTGAAGCGATGGAGAAACGTTAGAATCGCTTATCTTTACTCAACCATTCTACGTTGTGCCTCTAGGGCTTTCTTAGCCATATCTTCTAGATCCTTGGTTGCTGCTAAGAGACCAAGCGCCTTGTTCTGGACTACCTGAATGTTCTTCTCCTTTGCCCACTGTGCTAAACCGGTAACAAGAGGACCTAACGCTGTTCTTGCCGCTTCAACTGTTCCAACGGCCTTTCCAAGTAATTCAACCGCAAATTTCTTCTCCTTACCTGCTTCAGCTACACGTAGCCAAACTAGGGCGTGAATCATGTATAGTGCATCCAGCATTAGTGTAGGAGACTTTGGATTCTCTTGGACTTTCTTTAGGAGATTGTTCTGTCTATCCTCGAACACCTCCTTAAAGTAACCAAATGCCTTCTTTTCGTTGCCTTTGTCTAGCTCAATAATTCCTTTCTGTAGCTTCTCATCGCTTTCTGACATGTGGATACACCTCAATTGTTGAATTATTCGTCTGTCTAATGATTCTCAAATTGCCTATGAGATACTTATGGGTTTCTCCTATTATGTATTAATGTGAATGTGTTACCTTTAGTACTCATTTTGAGTTCACAACTTTTATGTACCGCGCATTTACGCATCGCAAATGTCGAGTTTCTCTGCGGAGGTCGTTGAATGACGAAGACCACATTCACATTTGAAGAACTGAAACGAACGAACCATCGTGAAATAAGAGAGATGCAGGAACGTAAATTCCGTGCATTCATTAGATATCAGGTCTGGCCTAATAGCCCCTATTATCGTCGGTTGTTCAAGGAAAACAATGTTGATCCTTTCAACATCACAAAGATAGAGGATTGGGCCAAGTACAACATTCCTCTTGTT
>JAEOST010000484.1 GCA_016840245.1 Candidatus Thorarchaeota archaeon | reverse complement strand
GATTGCTACCAGAGGTGGGGACGACCAGCTGTTCAGGTATCTGACAATAAGGTCAAGAATGAATGATGTGCAGTTGTTCCTCTCACGTGATGGAACTCCTCTGCGTGTAAGTGAGAGTAAACCGAAGTCATACTGGCAGTACAACCAGATCAGGTACACATCCGGCAACCGGGTCATGTTCAATGGTCGGCTCCATATTGACAGAGGGCACTCGGGTATGCACTTCTATTCACCCACGGGAATGGAGGGAGTCATAGAGAGTTGTAGAATATCCTGTGCTCGACCACAGCAGGCATCACGAATGACAATCGGTGCGGTGAATGCAGCCTCGCAATACTACACGGCGTATAAGATGGACATCCTTATTCCACCAATCAAACGTAATCCAGAGTTCCTCAGGCCAGTCAATGACCTTGTATCCATTGATAGAGGGGGGTTGATATTCCAACCGAGACCGGAGATCTATGAGGACGTTGCAGAATGCGACTTTGTTTCCATGTATCCCACACTTATGGTTATTCGAAATATCAGTCCCGAGACCATATGTACAAGGACAGAGTGCCCGTATAATCACGAGTATTGTATAGACATTCCTGGGTTGCGGTTTCGGATATGTGGGAGACGTAGAGGGATTGTATCAGAGGCATTGGAACTCATTGTGCGTAAACGGACTGCGTTCAAGACTCAGGCACGATATGGAAACGAGGCCCAAAAATACAGACACATTGAGAACACTCTGAAGGGCATCCTAGTTTCCTGTTTCGGATACCTTGGTTTTAAGAATGCACGATTTGGAAGAGTGGAGGCACATACAGCCGTCACAGCTCTTGCACGGGATGTGCTTCTGAAGACGCGAGATATCGGAGAGGAGATGGGCTTTAGTCTGATCCATGGGATTGTGGACTCTATATGGCTCAAGTCTAGGACAGGAAAGATCGATATTGAGAGAGTTGATGAATTCTGTAGACGTGTCACCGAGGCCGTAGGCATTCAGATGTCATCGAAGGGAGTCTACAGATGGATGGTGATACCCTCGTCCAGGATGCACCCCACCATTGCACCACTGAACCGGTATTATGGTGTGTTCAAGAACGGTTCAATAAAGACAAGGGGAATCGAAACCCGGCGACGTGACACCTGTCTGTACGTGGGAGACTGTCAGAAAGAGATGATTAAGACTCTGGCACGTGGCAGTGATAGGTCAGGCTTCTTAGAGATGATACCCACCGCATATGCAGTGTGCCAGGACTACATCGACAGGTTGTATAAGGGAGATGTAGACATCAGAGACCTCGTTCTCCATACACGGCTCACTCGAGAACCAAATGAGTACTGCTCAGCATCTAGGGCGTCAATTGTGGCAAAGCAGTTGGTTGAGTCAGGAAGGAATCTCCACGCAGGGCAGAAGGTAGGATATGTGATGGTACAAGCAGACTCAGAGTCACAGATGAGAAGGGTCACAGCATTGGAACTTATTGATGAGAACACAACCTATGATGCGGATGCATATGCAAAGTTATGTCTACGAGCATTTGAGAGCCTCGTACCAGTACAGTATCTGAATTACTCTGAACTTGAGAGGGCTGTGAGAGAGTGGGATATGCATCCACTCGTAGGTTGAATGGGATTTACTCAGTAATTGCGTGTGCTTGCAGGATAATTCGTGGCTTAAGTTCCCTAATGGGTATACCCGTAACCTTTGCCACCTTCATTATGTCATCGGCCTCGGGTTTAATGTTTACAATACTTCCATCATCACTACGAGATACTTTCACTCGAACCATAAACTCTCGACCGTCAATGTCCATCTTGCATACAATAGTCTCGCGTGATGCCTTGATCCTTTGCCAAGTTGTATAGCGAATGCCCAAAGCGCCCAAATGTCTGATTAAAACAGATGCGACTTCATCAAGGTTATCGCTATGAGTTATGACTTTTACAACAGTGCATGGTCGGTTCTTCTTACCAAATGCAGGTATCATTACAACATCGAGAGCGAGATTGTCACTCGTCAGTGTATCAAAGAGATTTCCTAGAATCTCACCATCGACATCATCAACATTTGTTTCAAGTACAACTACATTGTCGGTCTCCCAACCGTCCATTGCAATAATCATCTCCTCGGCCTTCTTTGCCTGAGTTTCTGTCCGTGGTTCTTCCTTGGGCACCTTAGAGGGCGGCTTTTCTGGTTTTGCTTCACCAATCCGGATTCGTAGTGCATTTGGAACAGTACCAAGATTACGGGTACCAAAGCCAGCAACTTCTCTTTCAGTCTTGAATCCCTCGGAGGACTCAACGTACTCATCAACTAGAACCGCTAAGATTGCCGCACCCGTGGGAGTCAGGGTCTCTGTAGAACCTGGACCAGGATGATATGGAATCTTATGCGCATCAAGAATTGCTTTGACTGCAGGAACAGGGACAGCAAGTTCTCCATGTTCGGTCTTTATGGTTCCAGAACCAACAGCTACTGACGTTGCTATGAATTTGACCTTACCAAATAGATTTGCTTTCTCTAAGAGGTATGCAGTACCCACAAGGTCCAGTATAGTGTCAATAGATCCCAATTCATGAAGATGGACTTCAGAAATTGGCTGATCATGAGCCTTGCTCTCAGCCTCCATAATGACATTCAATGCAGTGGAGGCAAAATTAGAAGCGGTCTTGGATAATTCTAGTTCCTCATTAATGACCTGGATTATCTCAAGAAGTGACTGTGGTGTGAGGCGTACGCGCTTGTTGGCTTTTATCTCAAGTCGTTTCCCAGTAAGATCTCCAAAGGATGCAGGTACAACCTTGACTCGAAGAGAGGGGTCATAGATTAGCAGACTTGCAGCAACTGGAACAACTACATCATCCTCTCCAATCAAGTCAATGAGTGCTGAAAGAAACATGTCTCCTGCTGCACCTGCTGTTGCAGCATCTATGAGAACTGTCTTCTTTGCCAAATCACTCATTCTCCGGTTCGACCCGCCATTCGATGGTGCACAATGTATGATACTTTTTTCTTTCGTGCACATAGACATCGTGGCCACTAATACAGCCATTATCTCAGATTGATGTATAATAACCTTGTTTGAATGTGTTCAATGCTATTTCTGCGTTTGATGTCTCCATTGTTCAAAGATGGCCATGTACATACACTCTGAGGGAGAAATCCACATCTCTGAGGAATCAAATGACTCATCAACAAATTCCACTGGTGCACCACGAATCAATGCAGCTGGTATTGACTCATCGGATTCACCCATTACAGCTGTACAGGCTGAAGACAGATTGTCAGCAATGGCTCGTCGCGTTATCCGCATCTCATTTCCGAAAAGATCTGTTCTCCCCCGGTCATCTGCAACAGGACGAAATCCTGCAACTCCAAGTGCCATTCCAATGTTACCTAATCTAAGTGGTTGCGTACGACTATCTATGACTATGACACCTATCTCCTTGCCCAGACGTTGATGCACCTGATTTCGGATTCTGGCGGCACTCCCTCGGGCATCTTTAGGTAACAAAGATGCATATCCAGGGGGTATATTGGACTTGTCAACACCAGCATTGGCCATCAGTGTGTTGTTCTTAATTGTGAGAAGAACATGAGGAATCCCTCCCAAGATATCATCAGCTTCATCAATGACTAGTTGAGCAACTTCTGGAATGAGTGTGTACGTTTCAGCTAGCTCTCTAGCCTGCTTAGTGACTTTGACATCAGATAGTTTCACAACCTGACCTTCAGTCGTTCCAAGAGGAGTTTCGGCGATTCCGAGAATATCACCATCCTGTAGTTGGTAACCAATTTGAAGAAGACCTTCCAGTAGAACCTCAACTAAGTCATCCTCAGCAGTGATCGTCATAGTCTTGATGGGAATCACAAGCAATAGAGTAACCTCATGTGCAGCCACTCAAAACCACTGATAAAGGCACCCACATCTTTGTGAATCCCTCTCTAACAAAGATAGAACAAGTAGTTTGAAATTGGTTATTGCTTTTCACGTTGCAATTTTATCCTAGCCCCCATCACACACCCATCGCCCTTTCTTCCGCCCATAGGTTTGTGTGGAGTGCCAAGAGAGTTCATACATCTAGCAGCAACTGCAGCACCAATTGCCAGACCATCCTCAACAAACATCAACTGATGTGAATCTATCCAATGAGTTCCATCAGTAAGCTTCAGTTGGTCATGAATCAACTTTGGTTTCTTTCCAGTTGTTATTGATCGACCTGTAAGTCCAAGAGAAGTATCCTCAGAGATTAGTTCCTCTGATTCTGCAATGGTTAAAATCCTCTGGACCAAGACAGATTGAATTCCATCTATCGTTGCAAGTAACAAATCAATCTCACCCTTTTCATGTAGATGTGCCCCGATTGATGACAATTTATCCAAGTCGGAACCATTTACACCTACATCTACACCAATTAAGGACACTCCAGATTCCATAGCAGCTTCTACATTGACGGGAACAGTGCCAAATCGGTCAGTTCCACGTGATACCTTCTTCACTACAATAAGAGCATGAGCCTGTTGAACCGCTTCCGCGTCAATGGTGTTTTGCCTGATTCTGTCCGAGTTTTCAATATCCAAGATACATCCAGAAGAACTGGTGACTAACTCGGTTCCTCTAGCAATTGCATCAGGTATGGCTCCCGCAAGGCCAACAAAAGACCCAATGGTTTCTGCATAGGGATAGCTATTATCGGTCACTCGTCCAGCAAGTGTCGTTCCAAAATCAAGTGTCATTACTGGATTTCTAAAGTCGATCGTTGTACTCTTCGCGGCTCCCTTTAGACCAGCAGTTACTAGTTCCCCCTCCATCTCATTGGCTACAATCTCTGTATTTGGTGGTGGCAGAGAACTTGCTACGGCACCATCAAAGTAAACTTTCTTCAGCCAAGTATAACTTTGAAGTCCAGGGGGTAAATTGTCCGGAGACATAGAAGAGGTCATGAGTCTGGGTGGTATTCCTGCATCAAGGCACCCCTGAGCTAAAGCCTTTACAATTGCGCCAACTTCAGCAGGTTCTGCAAATCCTGCATTCACTCCTGTAGACCGTACAACGAAGTGCAAGTCAGATTCGATTTTGAGTCGAGTGCGATTCAGTACGGTTAGCAGGACATCACGCACAAGTTCAGTAACTGACTCTTGGGTGAGTTCAACTCCAACCAATGTAGTTCCAAATACGGATTCTCCGTCCTTCGGCTCTCTGACATCACGTGTCATTCGAACCTCCTTGTCAATCTCATAAACTTCAGCGGTTTCAAGGTTTGTAGACATGAGGATGCACTTTGACGTTGTGTTACCAAGTTCAACAGATGCGACTGTGTAAAATGGTCCTTGTCGAAGCGAACTTGTGCCAATTCGTTTTGGCTTTACAACCCGACTCATGTGATGACCTCGACTACATTCCTTCATAGTAGCTTGTGATAAGGATGGTCGTCAACAGGCTCAATTCCCATCTCAAGACTCAGCGACTCTGCTGCAAATACATCAGTCATAGCTACTGCAGGAAAGACGCGACTTGCATTCTTGATTGGACCATACAATACATAGTCAGCGCCAAGTGCTTGGACAAGCAGGTTAGATGAGATATCACAGGTCTTGAAGGCCTCCTTGTTGATCTTCTTGAGTTCGCGTAGCCATGTCCATGATGAGGGAGCATTATGGATTCCAGACCCGGTTGGATACCCATAGAGTGTTTTCGAAACAAAAGTGAATGTAATAGCGGTACCTGCACCAGCACCCATTGCAGTTGTAGCTGTATCAATCAGAGGTTTGGTTATTCCGATTTCTTCACTCAAGGGAAGTAGTCCCTTGGTGAGATCTCCTACTCCATCCTCCAATACAGCTCGACGTCCTGCAATAGTCGGGTCACGAGGATTGAATGCTAGAAGAATGGCACAATCATGTTGTAACTCGGAGAGTGCACTGATTTCGTCAGGTGTTGCAGATAGATTCAATGAGTTATAGATCGCTTTGTCCATAAGTCCAATTTCTTCGGTATAGACCAATCCATCAATACGTACCATAGGATCAGTCGAATCAATCAAGAAGGGAGCATTGGTAATCTCAGATACAAAATCGATATACCTGCGTAATGCATCAGAAGATTCTGAGAATATCTGAACAAGTGCAGGATTTCCAGTAACCTCGGCCATTGTATCTTGATCGTTAAGCAGATTCTCTGCAGCGGGTTTATCAAAATCTCCCTTCTTTGCGTCCTCCACGATCTTATCGCCAGCATAGAAAATAGTTCCAGCTAGGGCAGTTGGTGTTTCGCCGGGATTTCCACCAATCCGAATACCACCTATGTCATAGATTATCTGCTCTTTCTCAAAGATGAACATCATTCACAACTCCTTTCCGACCATCATAGAACCATCATCGTCAACCTTGACTTTGATACCTATCGATGAGGTGATGATAGCCCCTGAACTTCGTGTTGTTACAAGTGAAGTCATTGGGTCGACATTGAGACCTAATTCAGGTAGTAGGCCTATTCCTTCACTAAAACTTGTAGGGGCTCTAGTAGCTTTTCTCACAGTGAATTCAACCCAAATTGGAGGTTCCTTATTGGGTCCGGGATTCCGATGGTTGAGTTCCTCGACCATCAATGCAATTGCTTCAGGGTCTGAGTTATTCACCATATCAAAGAACTCAAGTTGCTGTCTAAAGCGTTCCACGCCTTCTAAGGAAACGTTCTCGATATATGGAATTGCACCCCTGGCCCCAATTATCTTGCGTGTCGCTTCCTCAACACCCTCATTGTATAGACTTCTCATCGAGTCACCTGTGAGATGGCCAGGTACCTCAGGACCTGCAAGAATGAGAAAACGTATCGAAGGATTAGAGATGATGTTGATAATGACTCGTTCAATACCGATGTTCTCCGTTTTGCATGAGCCAATTATCGCATATTCAGCAGGTATGTCAAATTTCTTACCTAGTGTACAGACAGCAACACACCCAGTTGGGTCCTTGACAGAAAAGTCCCCCGGGACTGGAGGCCATTGACGCTCGGTTCGTTTTGACAAAATTATGCACCTACTGAAATGTTGGAGGATCAAAGATTTCTCGATCAATCTCGAGAACATGATATGCTTCTGCAATTGCAGCTGAAATCGCGTTGCCTATCAAAGCAATTGCCGTGAATACTTCTTGTGTTCGAATCATTGAGCCGTACATGATGCAATCGGTAGCAAAGAGTTGAGCTGCAACTGATGATGCAACAACAGCAGACATGCGTATAGACTCGCTATCAAGGTCTGATTGTCTGATGAATTTCCATGCAGAAGGAGCATTATGCGGAGCCAAACAGGTAGGAAGTCCAAATTCAGATTTGACAGCTAACATCGTTCTATGTTCAAGACCGTACCCAGCACCCACAGGGAGTGTTGCAGGATCCACAATTATCTGGTCAATACCCATTCCTTCAGCATTAGAGACCATTTCGCGGATAGTTTCCATACGCGCATCGAGGGTTGTTGCTTTGGGAGACCAGCCTAAGACAACTGCGTTGTTCAACTTGCTATTTCGAAGTATAATCTCCTCTTCTTCTTTCAGGGACAAATTGATGGAATTGAAAATTGCACGGTCATTGAGTCCAGTTTCCTCACAGAATTCGATACCGCGTATGCGAGCCTTAGCATTAGTCGATTCGAACATAATGGGTCCATCGAAATTCTCAGATAACCATGATAGATGACGTTCCATCGCTAATTCGGTGCGGCCGAAGGATTGAATCATTAAGGGATGTCCGGTTTTCTCAACCATTGATACACCTGTATCTATCCACTCACGAGCCAGGTTCTTGTTGAAACGCCCTTCCTTGGTGTTCTCGACTATTGGTTGTTTCGTGAAGAACATCCCGCCAACAAGCACTGTTGGATGCTGCCCGGGGTGTCCACCAATAGTCACACCTCCAATTTCAAACGCCTGTTGTTCTTTCTTGAACACGAACATGGTTGTCACCTATTCAGGTCGTGGATAGAGATTGGATGCATCAACCAGATAAGGAATGCTTTCTGGCCAACCCACACTCATGATGTGTACTCCACTGATTCCAGGTACTTTTCTGATTTCTTGAAGGTTCTCTAACGCTATCTTAAGACCCTCGGTTTGAGTTCTCTCAAGTCGTTCGTCCTCAGAGTAACCAGAACCTGCGTTATGTAACCTCTCAATTATTTCTGAAGGAACATTGATATCTTGTACTTCGTCGTTCATGAACTCAGCAATCTCAGGACTAGACAACGGAATGATTCCAACAATAATTTTGAGATTCATGTGCTTGATATGTTCCATGAATTCAACTAGTTGATCAGATTCATAGATTGCTTGTGTTTGAAAGAAACTAGCGCCTGCTGCAATTTTCCGTTCAATACGCTGAACATGTGTATCGATTGAGTCTGCATTGGGATTGAAGGTAGCACCCAAGAAGAAGTTTGGAATACCCTCAATCTCATCATCCTCCAAGTCCTTTCCAGTCATGATGTAGGATGTGAGTTGAAGTGCTTCGATGCAGTCCAATGGAGTCCTGCGCTCTGTTGAAGAGGACGTTGTGTAAGGATAGTAATCACCAGAGATGAACAATATATTCCTAATACCTAGAGAATATGCACCGTAAAGGTCGCTCTCAAGACCATTTCTGGTCTTATCACATGTTGCTACTTGCATAATGGGCTCAGTACCTGCACGAAGCACATAATGGCTACCAACAAGACTACTCATTGAAGGAATTCCACGAGGATTGTCAGTGATGTTGATAGCGTCACAGTAGTCCTTCACCAAGTCAATACTCTCAAGCATCTGAGTATGGTCTGCTCCACGTGGTGGACTGATTTCACATGTAACAACAAACTCGCCCTGTTCCAGCTTTTGTTTAAATGGTGTGTATGACAGTCTTGCGTCCCCTTCTTGGTGTTAGGATACCGACCTGATGAATCCCTATAATTGCTTTGGCAACTCAAATGGAGTATCCCCATCGTTT